>CANQAO010000042.1 GCA_947589375.1 uncultured Bacilli bacterium
TGTTTGAAAATCTGTCCTAACTAATTATGAATTGACTTTTTGCTCAGTTTTCAAAGATCATTCTTACCACAAAAAACTTGCGGTAACTCTAATATATCAAATGTAATTCTTTTAGTCAATACTTTTTTTATCTTTTTTTTAAATATTGACAAATGTCGACTTTATAAGCCATTTCCTCAAAAATTACTCGTCTAATATATCAGATTTTTTCGGTTAAGTCAACACTTTTTTTCATTTTTTTTGATTTTTCGAAATTTTGTCAAAATAACCATTTTAAGCGAAAGAAAAAAGTTAATTTTTTATAACTTTTCTTTCTATATAATATATGCGGTGTATTTACTTTTAATTACTATTTTTTTGTTTTTAACGATTGATATAAATCTTCATAGCGTAAATTAATCTCTTGTTCAAACATCGACGCATGTTTTTGATAATCTACGATAAGTTCGGAAAGCGCACTATTAATCACCATATCAAGTTCATCTGAATAATGCATTTTCTTTTTATGATATTTATATTCTTGCTTATCCAAAATTTTAAAACTGCCATTTGGAAAAATACGTAAATCTAAATCATAGTCGATATACTTAATGGTCCCTTCTTCAATGATAAATGGTGTGGCGATATTGCAATAATAGGTTATGCCTTCTTTTTTAAGTTGCACGATAATATTATACCATTTGTTTTTAAAGAAATACATAATCGCTGGTTCTTTTGTGCGCCAAGTATTACCTTGCGCTTCGGTCACTAAAGTTTTTTCATTACCAAAGACAATATAATCTTTTTTCACATCTAAAACTATCGCTTCATCCCAGCACCGATGAATTTTACCATCGTGTTTATAACATTGGATTTGCAGTCTATCCCCAATTTGTAATTTTTCCATTTTTCCCACATCCTATACCTTATTATACCTTATTTTATTAATAAAATAAAGTGGGGTTTTAGCTAAGCTTACTATCCTAATTATATATAGCTATTTGGAAAGCTTAGTCAAAGCAGTTTGTAATTGATTATCGTGATTATCATCGGGATTATTCATATACTCATCCGATAATTTTACTTCGATATCAGGTTCAAGACCTTTTTTATCAAGCCATTTACCTTTGGAAGTTAACCAATTTTTCGTTGTTATTTTAAATTTATCACCATCTGTTAAATCCTGAAGTTCCTGCACCGTTCCTTTACCAAAAGTCTTTTCCCCAATGATTAACGCATCTAACTGCTCACTTAAAGCTGAGGCCACCACTTCAGAAGCGGAAGCACTATTGCCATTTACTAAAATAGCAATATCCATATTCATGGTTTTAGAACCTCTAGAATAATGTTTGGTAATTTTTTCGCCTTTTTGAATTTGATAAATAGGATGACTAGAATCTAAAAATTGCGATAAGATATTTTCCGCTGCAGCTAAATAACCACCAGAATTGAAACGCAAATCAATTATTAAAGCATCAATATTCGTTTTTTGTAATTTAGTAAGTTGTTCTTTAAATTGTTTGCCGGTATTACTAGCAAAAATACTGATATATAAATAACCGATCTTTTTATTATCTTTATTAAAGGTTTTAGCCGATACCGATTTTAAATTAATTTCACCAATATTAAGTTTAACCATATGTAACTCGCCACTACGTCTATAAGTAAGATTAATGGTTTTACTTTTACTTTTTTCTACTTTACTGACAAATTTATCAATGTTCATTTTGGCAATGTCTTCATTATTATATTTAACAATCACATCACCAGTTTTTAAACCTTGTTTAGCCGCAGGACTATTATCTAAAACCCGGTTAATTTCAATTTCCCCTTCGTCGTTATTGAAAATTTCGATGCCCACACCGACATAACTACCTTGTAAATTAATATTGAAATTTTTAGCATTATTTTTATCTAAAAAAATGGAATTGTCATCAAGTTCACCAAGCATACCTTGTAAAGCCGCTTCTAATAATTTTTTCTTATCAATCTTACCATTATAATTATCAATTATATATTGGTAATCATTAATGAAGTTTTGTAATTCACTTTCCACTTTTTCCCCGCGGCTATTAAAAAGTTTCGCCCCAAAAAAAGAACCAAAAATTAAACTAATTAAAATAGTAATAAGCATTAAAATAACTACTTCGCTAGTTTTAAAAGTTGGTTTAGTTTTTTTAGGCTGTTTTTGCGGTTTAGGCTTATCATCTTTATTTACTTTAGGTTCTTTTGCTTGAGGTTTATCTTTTACATCATCACTAGAACCCATATATAAAGATAATTTTTTTAGTTTTTCCATTGTTTCTAATTCTGTTTTTTTCGTCATGTTATCAAATCCTTCTTTATATAGTATATCACGTATAATACTGATTAGTAAATGGGTGAAGTTGCAAATCATTTATTTACTAGTATAATATTATTCCTCTTTTTAGAGTAAAATTTATGCGACCCGAGTTTAGGCAAACTAAAACAAGATACCAAAGTATCCTGTTTAAGCCAAATCGTCTAAAGCTTTTTTAATTGTCTCATGTTCATCATAAGTAGCCGCAATTTTACCATCTTTTACTTTGACTAACGTCGTTCCTATAACGACAAATTTACTTAAATCTTCACTATAATTTTTTTCTTTACCTAAATAATCCTTATTAAAAGAATCAGTTAAATTAGCTTTGTAAATACTTGGTGCATCTTCACTAGATTTGATAGTTGTAATAATAGCCTCATATTCGGCTAAACGATTATCGTCAGCTTTTTCAATTAAGACATAATAGGTGCCTTTATAATTAAGCATTGAACCAATCATAATGTTTTCATATTGAATGTCGGCTGTTTGAGTAAGGCCATTTTCTTCTTTTTGTTTATCTATAATTTCAGAGCTTTTATCATTAACGATTAACGTAATTCCATAAAAGATGACCATGACTCCTGTTACAATCAAAACAATTTTTAAAAGTTTAATCGCTTCATTTTTAGGATTGGTGTTAGCTTCATAAATTTCTGGCTTTGTGGGAGTGTTTTTCGGCGTTTTCCCTTTATTAGTCTTTTTTTCATTTTTCATTTCAATCACCTAGCTACCATTATAGCACACTTCTTTATTTTTTTAAAGCTCTATTTACTAACTGGCATGGTTGAAACGGAATTGGCAACACTCATCAGTTCTGTTTGGCTCATATTATCAGCTACAACATAATATTCAATACCATTAGATACCCAGTTTATCATATTATCTGAAACGGCGGCGACACTTGTCGCTAACTGGAAGGGATCACCATATACGGAAACAATGGCTAGTTCATCAGCTGGCGCTGCCGTTTGTTCAACAAACATAAATGGATTGTCACCTTCATAGGTCATAATAACTCTTTGACCTTCAGCTAAATCAACGGTGTCCTTACTAGCTAAAGTCGTGTTCTCAGGTACGTACATTGGATAAGTATCACCCTCGATTTTACTTACAGTTTCAGTTTCTGATTCGGTCTTCGCAGTTTTCATGTTATTTTCAAGTTCAAAATATTTGTTTTTAAATTTAGCGTCATAAGTTACTTTTTTAAAAGTCATTTTGATTAAAACATCGTTATCTTTATTCATGACTTCGACTTTTTTCGGGGTGAGTTTTTTATCTAAATATATTTTTTGTTTCACTAAATCACTATTATTGGGATAATTAACTTTGGTTGTATAAACATAATAATCTTTAAGTGTTTTAAATTCTTTTTTATTATCATTTTGAATATCGCTTAAAAGCGTTTGCAGTAAATATGTCTGCGAGTTGTTATAAGGCCAATCACTTTGAAATTTAAAACTTTTATTAAGTGATGGCGTAAGCACATAGACACCATCTTCGTTTTTAAGAATTATCTGTTCATGATTATTGGTTTGATTTTTAAGGGATACCCTAAAATTATCATCTTTCGCATAGGCAGCTTCGACATTATATTTATAAGTGTCATCGTTATTGCTGATCTCGAGTTCGCCTGTTAATTTATAACCTTTAGTATTATTGATCTTTTTAGCTAAATCGCTAGCTGCTTCCTTACTATTATAACTTCCACACCCCACTAATAAAAAACACACGCATAGCATTAACAAAAATTTTTTCATTTTTCCACCATCTTTCAATTGTCATTTAATTATATGGTCATTTTTCTTTAATATGAATGAATATTTTGTTTTTTTTCGTTAATACTAAAAATAAAATGGGAAGGAGAAGATTATGGAAACAATACAAAAAATTTGTTTAGTTGTGACCATTATTGGTGCGATTAATTGGGGATTAATTGGAATTCTCGATTTTAACCTTGTTGAAACCATTTTTGGTGAGGGTGGAATTGCTAGAATTATCTACTCTTTAGTAGGTATTACTGGGCTTATCAATATTGGTATTCTATTTAATCATTTAGAAAGCTAAAAATCCTTATCTTGTGACAAGGATTTTTTCTTTAAATTTATTTTGTCTCAAATAAGCCTTTATAATATTTCCAAGCTAAAACTCTTAAGGCCGCTTTATCGATTACTTTTTCATCTAAAGTGCCATTATTTACGGCTTTAACCAGTTTATCAATACTGCCAGTAGAATCGGTAACAATTAATAGATCATTACCAGCTAATAAAGCTTTAACTAAAGCATCATCATCGGTAATCGCTTTCATCGATAAATCATCAGTCATGGCAATACCACTAAAGCCAACTTTACTACGTAATAAGTTATGAACACTAGCGGATAAAGAAGCGGGATTTTTATCATCGACATTTTTAACAATATTATGGCTGACTAATACGGCTTCCGCGCCAGCATTCGTCCCGGCTATAAATGGTGGGAGATTCTTACTGACAATGTCATCATAAGAAGTTTCATCGGTTGCTTGACCTTCATGGGTATCTTTATTGTTGCCATAACCTGGGAAATGTTTTAAAGTATATGAAACACCAGTTCCTTTACTTGCCGTTATAACCGTGCGGGCATATTCTGAAGTTACATCGGTGTTTTGACCTAAAGTCCGATTATATATGTAGGCAGCTGGATCGGTAGCGACATCAACTACGGGCGCCAAATTGACATTAATGCCTAAATTGTGCAGAATTCGGCTCTTATCAATGGTATCGGTTTTAATCGCACTAAGTCCGCCAGCATCGTAAAGTTCTTTTGGTGATTTGAATTCATTACCGGTTAATTTTAAATTACTGCCAACTCTTACAACTTTACCGCCTTCTTCGTCAACGGCAATCAAAAGGGGAATTTTACTAACTCGTTGTAATGATTTTATATGATTAATTACTTGATCCGCGGTTTTACCTTCAAAGTCTCTTTTATAAAGAATGTAACCACTATAGGGATTTTCATTTAGTAACGCGGCTTGCCCAGTCTCTGGAGCGCCAACTAAAAGTACTTGACCGACTTTTTCTTTTAAACTTAATTTGTCTAATAAATTTTTAGCTTGTTTATAAAAAGCACTAAAAACGCTTTTATCTTCCATCATATTTGTAACATCACTATCATCTAATTTCGCGCATTTTATAATAGAGGCTGTTTGCAGTTCAGTGTTTTTATCTAAATCACCCGTATAACTTAAAGTAAGTATTGTCCCCGCTTCTAAAACATCATCACTTTCAAAATCGTTAAAGGTATAAATAATATCATTGCGATCTTGAACGGTTAAAACTCCTTCCGAAGCGGCAATAACTGTCGCTGTCATTTCATTGGTAGGCACCTCTACATCTTCTAAGTTTTTATTGCGGCTAGCTATAAACCATATCACTAGCGCCAACACAATAATCGACACTATAATCCAAACAATCGTCTTTTTTTTCATGATTTCCTCCTTAGTTAATGATATGTAGTTACAAGTTTTTATATGTTAGAAAAAAATTACGAAACTTCGTAATTTTGGGATTACTCTTTTATTGGTCTAATTACATCGATAATTAAACCTAAACCAATAAGTAGCGTAATAATGGAAACTAAGATTCTCACCCCTGGAATTAAATTTAATATAAGGATTATAAATAAACCTAAGAACCCTAATAATAAGACATGGATATCTTTTTCGAATACTTTTTGCCATATCTTATAACCTAATAAATAAGCGGCAAAAATCGTACTAAGATAAATAGCCATACCATAAAAGATTGCTAAAATAATTCCAAGTGGCATACCAATCATCGTCCAGATTAATAAAAAGATAATTACTGGTACTAAGATAAGGGCTATTAAACCTTTAGTAAACACTTCAGCAAAGTCCCCCATTGAAGCTTTATCAAATTTATTATTTATTTTCGTAAGCACTTTAGGGAAGAATAAACTAATTACCGCATAGATTAAAGCCATACTTAAGAATGCCCAAAACTGCGCAGCGACAGTGGCAAAGAAATTATCGTCGCTTTCTTTTTGCAAAGCTTCCATTTTTTTCACTTTTCCAATTTGGGCCTTTTTATTTTGAACAATCTGACTATCTTCAGGATAGGCTAAAGTTCCATTAATGATAGCCCCTTTTTGAATTTCAATTTGGCCAGCATAAATTTTTACATTACCTTTAACACTTACATTTGATAAAACAACTTTCGAACCATAAATTACTATATCGCGTTCAAAAGCACCTTTAACATTAACATCTAATGCCGCAATCGTCGCATCTCTATTAACTTTGGCTTTATCATCAAATGTTACAATATTACCAAAGACAAAAGCATCACTATTAATAATTCCTTTAATATTAGCCGCATTACCCGCTAAAACGACATAATCACTATTACCATTATAAGTTAAATTATTAGCCGCTCCAACAGTTATTCCTTGAACTTTAGAGTTAAATTCTACACTATCGCCAATAGCGACTACTGAGGCATGATAAGTGTCTTTAAGTTCGATGTCATTATCTACTTTAGCGGTAAAATGTTCAATTTCCTTAGCTTGAACTGGAAGTACTAAAAAAATCATTAAAACTAACATCACTTTTAAAATTTTTTTCATTTTTTTATCACCTACTTAAATTCTAGCACATCAAAATAATTTTGTAAATATTTTCCTCTTTCTAGGGTCATAATAATAATGAGGTGAACTCTATGGTTTTATTATGTATCAAAATATTTTTAACACGAATCATCGATGTTTCTTTAGGCACTTTTCGGACGATTGTTTTAATAAAAGGTAAAAATATCTTAGCTGGTTTTATTGGTTTTTTTGAGGTTTTTGTCTGGTTTGTCATCGTTCAAGAAGCTTTAAACACTCCCAGCACCAGCCTTTGGATAGCTATTTTCTATTCTCTAGGTTTTGCTGCCGGTACCATTATTGGTGCTTATGTAACTAACTTTTTTATTCGAACGCCTATAACCTTACAAATTATTACTAATAGTGATAAACTAGCTGCTTTTTTAAGAGAAAAAGGTTTCGGTGTTTCGGTGGTTAATGTCCATGGACAAGATGGCATTAGAAATATGCTTATTTTAGAAACCATGGACAATCGTTATAAAGAATTATTAAGTCTCATTAGAATTATTGATGAAAATGCTTTTATTGTTGTCGATGAGAAAAAATATGTCCATAATGGTTTTTACTTGCGAAAATAAAAAAAATACTATATTTGAATGTAGTATTTTTCAGACTGTTGACAAAGTGGTATGTTCAAAAAGAATATATCACTTTTTGTTTGAAAAAATTTAATATTTTAAGGAAAAATGTAAAAAATGGTGATTTCTCGGTGGTATTAGAGGTATGTTTCCACCTCCATAACGCCATTTTCTTTAAATTGTGACACGCAAAAATCAAGGTCGAGTATTGGTCATTTTTAAGTAGACCTTTGTACCTTGTATATCTAAGTCCCATTTGTTCTTTACAATCGGCAAATGTTCTTTCCACAGTTTCTTTTCTTAGTGGATAATCCTTTTTCCACAATTTTGTATATCTATTTTCATTCATTTGCTCTTTATAAGATTCCCATATGTGTCTAGTAATTATTTTTTGAGCATTTTTGCTTTTCGTACATTGCTGTCTTAAAGGACATTTTTACATTTTTCTTTGTTTGATTTATATTGCTTGTAACCATTTCTATCGGTTGTACTATATTCTAATATTTCATTATTTGGACATATATAACAATCATAATATTCATCATATGCATATTCATACTTTTTAAATAATTCTTTACCGGTCTTAGGTCTTGTATATGGCATAAGTGGTGTATGATCATTCTTTATTATTTCTCTACATATTGGAGGAGTTGTATAAGCTGCATCTAAACATATATTTTTTATTTTATCCTTGAATTTATTATTTAATACGGCATAGGCTTTAAAAAAGGAAACACTATCATGGATATTGCCTGGCTCTGTTGTTTTTGATATTACAAATCCATTTTTATCTGTAAAAATATGGTGAGAATATGCGAAGCATTTTTCTTTCTCTCCTTTATGAAAGCATCCACTTTCAGGATCTGTTAAACTTTGTTTTATGTGTTTTGTGTTTGTGTTTTCTATTACTTCTCCTGTTTCTTCATCAAACATAATCTCTTTTTTATTTAATTCTTCAAATGGCTTTTTACCATGATTTATTCTATCTTCATTGATTTCTTCTAACATCTTATCTTCATAGACTTTTTTTACAATTTCTACTTCGACATCTTTATGTTTGTTTTTGTTGGCATTGGCTTTTTGATGAGTACTATCTCCAAATACTGTTTCCATATCTATAAAATTGTACTTAATTGCTTGATTTAAAATATTATCAAATATTTGATTAAATACATCGCTATCTTTATATCTTCTTACATAATTTTTACTCCATGTTGAATAGTTTGGTATAGCATCATATATACTTAATCCTAAGTACCATCTATAAGCTATATTTACTTCACATTCATCACATGTTTTTCTCATTGAATTTATTTTAAAGATAATGTTTATAAATATCAATTTAAAAAGTACCACTGGCGGAATGCTTGGAGCTCCTATTTCACTATATAAATCTTTTACTAAGTCTTCTATAAACGTAAAATCAATACAGCTATCTAGTTTCCTTACAAGATGATCCTTTGGTACTAAATCTTCTAATGTACTTAATATTATACAATCATTTTTATAACTTTGTCTTGTCATACACATTTTCATCAACTCCTATTCCAACTACTTATATTATACCATTTTTCCATTAAAAAAGCGAGATATGTATGACCTTTTTAGTTAGAATAGGTTTTCCATCTCGCTCTTTAATTATACTATATTTTTTTCAAAATAAAAAGACTATTAACAAAATTTCTTTTGTCAACAGTCTGAATACTATATTTGAATGTAGTATTTTTTTATTGTTCTTTTTTTTATTTTTATAGCTGATATATCATTGAGAATGTGGAAAAAATCGGCCGAAAGTTTTATAAAACTTTCGGCATTATCGGCCCGGTCTCACTTCGTGAGCCGCGCTTTCCGAACTC
>CANQAO010000043.1 GCA_947589375.1 uncultured Bacilli bacterium
TGTTATAGCTGAGAATAAAATACTTTCAAAAATGAATTGTTCATTTTCATCATATACGAATTCATAAGGTTTAGTAAAGCCAGCAGCTTTAGACATATATGCTAAAATGTATTTTAATTCCTTATTGCTTTCCATAGTTTGTAAGTAATGATATAGATATAAAATTGAATTATAAGCATTTTCATCTTTATCATCACTTAAACGTTCTTTAAGTTCATCGACAATATTATGTAATAATTCTTTTTGTTTTAATTCTAAACCACTAAAAATAACATTGTTGTCACCAAGATCGCTTTTAGCTGAATTTTCAAATAAACTATTTACTCGTGTTTCAACATCCATAATATAATCAGTATCAACTTTAATGTTTTCAATTTCTTCAGCAGATTTAACACCTAAGATGTTTAATAAAATGACTTTTTTATCTTTTGGCCATTTATTAATATCGTCTAATTCTAAATAATTATAAATCATTTGTCTAGAAACACCTAAGCATTTAGCTAATTTAACCTTTGAAATTCCTAATTCTTTTAATATTTCATTTAACCTTTCCATTTTATAACCCTCCCTATTCTAATTTTATCACAATAAAAATAAATGTCAAGTGAAATGTAAAGTAAATGATTCACAATTAAAAGAAAAAACTAGAGTTGTGCTCTCTAGTTTCACTTTTTTCAGTTCCTCTTAAGGTGGGAATCACCTCTTTTTTCAGTTCCTGTTATATGTTGGCCGGAATCACCAGCTTTTTTATTTGCTACGTATAGTAGCAATAATAATATATGCATTTTGCATAGCTTAATTGCTTAAGCACTTATAATATATACTTTTTTATTTAAAAGTCAAATTAATAATTATAAGTAAATGTTTTTATTTTATATTGAAATCAAATTATAAAAACTTTTTAACTATTGGTATTTTCCGCAATATATAAGTCACAAGACTACATATTACGAAAATTAATATTTCTAAAACTATAACTCCAATATATGGATTAAAATCAAAAATAAATTCAGTTAAATTATAAGCTTTATTAATGATAAACCAATGGAATAAATAAACACCAAAAGTTGTCATACTAACTTCAGTAAGAACTTTCGCTGGTACTACTTTAATTTGTTTATTTTCAAAATAATATCTAATTAAGTAAAATAAACTTAATGAAGGTAATGCCGTAGTAAGCAAAGCGTAAGAATCTAATGCTAATGACTTCTCACCATTAATTAAATATGGCAAATAAATTGATAATATAAATAATATGATTGGCACAAATAAACATAAATAAGCAATGTTACGGTTTTTCTTATTCAAATCAATTTGGCTTAAATACAATCCAGCTACATAATAACCAATACAAATTGGCAATAACGCAATAGTGAAATTCACATTAAAGGATATCGGTAAATACTCACTGATAATTGGAAGACACGATGGTATTAATAAACAAATAATTATAAAAGCTCGATAATCAACTAGTTTAAAATTTTTAACCATTTTTTGAATAAAAGGTGTTACTAAATATAAACCTATTAGCATATACAAATACCAATACGGAAGAATGATTGATTTACTAAATAAGGCCGGGAAAAAGCTCAAAAGAGATTTTGAGGAATCTCCGTTATACATAATCCAATATGCTAAAGATAACAATATTAATGGAATCACTATTCTATAAATCTTCTTAAGCATATCTTTAAAACTTGAATTTCTAGTTAAAAGTAAATAACCACTAATCATAATAAATAAAGGCACACCCATTTTACAAATAGCAAAATTAACGGAATAAAATAAATTAGTGCCTATATTATTTCCTGAGCCTGTTAGTACATAGCCACCAACATGATTAATGATCACAAAAAAACAAGCTAAAATTTTTAAAATATCAAGCCAGTAATATCTTGTTTTTTCTTTTATCATTATTAATCACTACTTTCACTAATAACTTCTTTGATAATGCCCCCACCTAGACATTCTTCACCATTATAGAATACACAAGCTTGTCCAGGTGTTACGCTTTTTACGCCTTGCGGATATTTAACTAATAAATTATTATCATCTAATTTAGAAACTGTAACATCATTGTCAGCTTGTCGATATCTGAATTTAGCTGTACATTTTTCAGGAATATCATCTAATAAGTTAACATCTTCAATAATAGCTGCGTAACTTAATAGATATTTATTTTCATCGCCCATAGCAACATATAATATATTGTTTTCTAAATCCTTTTTAGCTACAAACATTCTTTCCTTTGTACCACCAATATTAAGTCCCCTTCTCTGACCTAAAGTATAATACATAAGGCCAATATGTTTACCTAATATTTTTCCATTATCAATATCGATAATATCACCAGGGGTATTTGGTAAATAGTTTTCTAAAAATTTAGTAAAGTTACGTTCGCCGATAAAACAAATACCAGTTGAATCTTTTTTATCAGCTGTAATTAAATCATATTCTTCCGCAATTTTTCTTACCTCGGGCTTTGTCATCTCCCCTATTGGAAATAAAACATTTTCTAACTGTTTTTTGGAAACTTGTGATAAAAAATAAGTTTGATCTTTATTATTATCAACGCCTCTTAATAATTTACCATCTTTCATCCTCGCATAATGCCCAGTAGCAATATAATCAGCCCCTAGTTTTTTAGCTTCTTTGACAAACATATCAAATTTAATATATTTATTACACATAATATCTGGATTAGGGGTCCTACCCTTTTTTAGTTCGTCTAAAAAATAGGTAAACACATAATCCCAATACTCTTTGACAAAATCGACACGATGAAGTGGTATATTTAATTTTTCACATACTTTTACCGCATCATTATAATCTTGTTCCTGCGGACAAATATCATTATTTAAATCAGGATTGCCTAAATAGTCACCATTAACACTAGTATCCCAATTACGCATGAATAAACCGATTACTTCGTAACCTTGTTTTTGAAGCATAATAGCAGCTACACTGCTATCTACTCCCCCACTCATACCAATTACCACTTTTGTCATAAATACCACCTATACATTATTTTAACACGTATAATACTAGTTAGTAAATAGAAAAACATTAATATATTAATAGAAAAACGATAAAAAATTATCGCTTTTCTATTTCGAAATATTCAATAGTTCTTTTAAAACCTTCTAAAGTATTATATTTTGGTTTCCACCCAAGCTTACATAACTTACTCATATCTAATATACCATAAGACAAATTAGATACGCCTTTGTTTTCTTTTGGAATATTAAATGTTAATTTCAAATCTTTACCACTGGCTTTTATAATTGTCCTAGCTAAATCTTTAATTGAAATTATACATCTATCATCAGCTATATTATATACGACATCATCTGAATTTAAAAGCACATAAAACATACCAGATATTACATCTGAAATATAGATATATGATCTTATCGCACTACCATCACTATTTAAACAAATATCACGATTGTTCATAACATCATTTAAGAAGCATGTTTGTACTCTACTATCATTTAAACTCATGCCCGGTCCATATACATAAGCAGGTCTTACAATTTTAATATTTAAACCTTTTTCAGCTTGATATGTGGCGCAGAAAGTTTCTCCGGCCCTCTTACCTTCTGAATAACAAGAACGTGCATTTACTGGATTTAATAAGCCTGTATCGTCTTCTTTAAAAGCACATTTTTCAGTTATAGGTTCACCATAAGCTTCTCTTGAAGATACAAACATATAAGTTGCATTTTTAATACTGGCTAAATCCAAAGTGTTCATCGTTCCAATTGTATTCGCTTTAATGACACTAATAGGATGATTTTTCATTATATCTGGTGACGCTGGACTAGCGGCATGAATAATATAATCGATTTCAGCATCTATATTTATAGGATCACATACATCTTGTTCAATTATATTGATGTTTTTAATATCATTAGGTATCTTATTTTTATTTCTAACTAATGCATAAATTTTAATATCTAAATTTTTAGTTTCATTTAAATATACTAAAGTTCGCACTAAGTAAGAACCTATCATTCCACTAGCGCCCGTGATTAAAACAGATTTGTTTTTTAATTTTTCAAAATTTATATTTTGGCCAGTTATATCTTTTAAATCTTCTTCTAATATTTTATTCATTTTAATTCCCCTATTCGCATTCAATATCTTGATTTTCAACTATAGCTTTTACTGATAAATAATCATTTTTTGTTGTTACTTTTAAATTATCGACATTTCCCATTATAGTATGTAATTCTTTACCATTTAAACGCATTAAAGTGCATGAATCAATAACCCCATCATAATTAGGATTATCTTTTCTCATTTTTTCATGTGCTTCTAATATTTCACTTAAAATAAAACTTTGTGGAGCTTGTGCGGTCAAAGAATTAGCTCTATCGATAACTTCATCTACTTGTGTTTGATTCTTAATAGTTATAATAGTTTCAATACATTGTTTACATGTAATCGCATTGCCATATTTTTTTACAGCTTCAATATTATCACTGATTACTTTATTAGTTATAATTGGTCTAACGCCATCGTGAATTAAAACTGTTGTATCTTTAGCATATTTTTTACTTATTTCGCAAAGTCCATTATATATAGAATCCTGTCCAGTCTTTCCGCCTGAAACTACAGAAACTACTTTATCTAATTTATATTCTTTGACTAAATCTTTAACATAGTCAATATATTCTTTAAGTGTTACCACACATATACCATCAATATCTTTATGATTTTGAAAGTTCATTAACGTTAAAACGATTATAGGAACACCATTTATTTTTAAAAATTGTTTTGGTGTCTTAAGCCCCATTCTTGAGCCTACTCCACCTGCAAAAATTAATGCCACATTCATGATTTGACCTCCTATTAACATATTTATTATACCTTTTATATGTTTTATAAGTCAAGTAAAATAAATGTGACTTAATTTATAATATTCATGACCATATTTAAAATTTTAGGCACTATATAAACCTCATACAAACTCGTAATAATTAATATGACTATAGAAAAAACTAAAATAACTAAATACCGATTCATAAAATTTTTGAAATTCAGTGTCTTTTTACCAGTTAGACACTGAATTAATTTAAAAGAAATAATCAAAGCATAAGCTGATAAGATAATAAATATTAATATATTAATAACATGATGCGGAAAAGCATAAATAATTCCTAATATAAGACCTTTAAAACCATAACAAGAAATTATACTACTGATCGAAAATCCTAAAATAAAAGCTTTCATAAAAAGCATAAAAATAATTATGAAAAAGCCAATAACCGATATACCTAAAATCCAAACGATTAAGGCAAAGCCGACTGTGAAAATTAATGTGTTCATTAGTGATGTGTCATAACTTAATTTTTCAGCTTTAACATTAGAAAAAAAGGAATGTAGATATTCAGTAACATAGGCTTTATCGTCAGCACCTAAAATTGTCGCGAATAATGATCCAGTTACGATACCAATTATCACTATCACTAATAGAAATATAAATAAATTTTTATTAATATGAATATTTTTTCTTAACTTGTCCATATATTTTTTCATAATTTAATCTCCCTACAAAATTATATTGTTTTTAAAGAAAAATATTCCAAAAAATTTAATTTTGTATTATAATGGATATAGTGAGGTGCGAAATGAGTAAAAAAAAGAAAAACAAAAACACAAAAACTAAAACAAATAAAAACATGAACAAATCTGTTAATAATGAAACTAAAAAAGTTAATGAAACAGAAATTAGTAAAACATCCTATAAACCAAATGTCAAAAAAGATGTTCACGATAAAAAGAAGAAAAAACAAAAGAAACCTATTGATATGACTAAATTAATGCAAAAAATAGTCATCTGGCTTATGTTATTTGTAATGGTGGCTTTCTTTGTGGCAACGATTGTTTGGGGATTAAATTAAAAAGTAGAGTTCAAAATTACTCTACTTTTTTCTTATAAAACAAATTTTTAATAATTGCTATTTCAATTAATAATACAAATATCATCAGTAATATATATAGTGTTTTTGAAATAAAGGCTCCATAATATTCCTGACTGACTATTATTGCTAAATCACTATTTAATTTCTTATTATTAATATATAAATTACCCGGATATATATTTCCTGATCTTGTAAAGGCATAACCAAAGCTTATAGAATCTTCTTTATCTTTTGAAGAAATGGTAATTAAATATTTATGTTTTCCATTTGGATTTTGTAAATCAAAACTAATTTTTAGTCGGTCATTAGAAATATCTTTAGCAGTTAATTCTTTAGATGCGATAACATTTTTGCCATCATAAATTTTAATGTCATAGATAGTATCATTATCTTTGATTTTATATGCCATTAACGAAACACTATTAAACTTTCCATATGCATAAAATTCTTGTTTTAAAATGTCATTATTGGAAGCAACATTTTGTTTATAAATAATATATTGATCATAATCAAATTTAAGCTGATAGTCGTTAAACATTTGTGATGGTCTCGTAAAGCCTTGATATAAAGATACAAATGACATAATTGTAAATAAAATACAAAGTAAGCCAACATGATAACATTTCTTCTTTTGTTTATTATTTAAATTAGATATTTTTTGCGATAAAGGATCTAAAGCAAAAGCTGCCAGTATTATCATAATAGAAATAAAAGGCAAATGATAAGTGTTTTTAACTTCCCATAACAAATAGAATAATATCATGCCAAATAAGGTAATTGTAAATAAAATGCGATAGTCTAATTTTCTTATTTTTAACTGACTAAATAAACTCATTAAGACTAATATGAATAGAAAATTTCTAAAGGCATTGGAATATATATTTATAAAATCGCTTTTTTCACCATATAAATATTGAAAAAATTTGCTTGGCCTTTCTATTTTATTTATTTGATAATAGTAATAACCCGAATAATTAACAGGTAATTTTGAAATAAAATGATGTATTAAACCTTCAGGTCCATAACCTTCTATCAGTTCGTTTATTTTCTTAATATTGCCTTTTACCTTCTCTTCTTTTGTATCAAAAGAAGATGTATAGTCATTATATGATTCATCGATTGTTCCATTTTCACTCATTCCAACCATAAGCCAGTGAACAATTGGGAAATTTTTAGAATCATCAGGATAAAATTCTTTTATCGTATGGGTTATTCCTTTATATGAAAAACCAACAATTACAAATACTAGTAATACAACTGCAGTAAGTTTCTTCCAATTTAAAGAAAAATAATTTTTAATTTTCTTTTTATGAACGATTAAATAAAGGATAAAAGTTATAAATATGGCTGTAAGGGGAATTATCATTATTGGTCTCAGCATATACCCTATTAAAGCTGTTAGTCCAAAAAGAACAGAATATATTATAAATTTTAAATCTATTTTTCTTAAATCTTTTATTAATAAGGCTAAATAAATAATACCAATTATAAACGGCCAACTAAAGGTGTTTGTATACGGCCAAAAAATAAAGAAATAATTTAAAGGATTAATAACCGATAAAACTAAAACTTTTAAAGCAAAATTATCATCTTTTAATTTTTGAGCAACCTTGTAAGTTAGAAAAACAGCTAAATCAATAAAAATGGTGTTAAATAAAACAAGGTAATTAGAAAAATTAAATATTTTAGAAAGCATTATAACGATTAGCAAAAATAAGTTATTATTAGAATAAATTTGAAAGTAGAAAGTTGAATTATAATCAACTATTTTATCAAGTCCATCAGCAATAGCCATTCCCTGATCGATAACCCTATATGAATCAGTAACAAAAATTGGATGTATATCTAAAATTAAAATAGTTTGAATTAGTAATAAAGTGCCTATTAAAGCATATTTTAATATTCTTTTTTTCTTGTTATTCCATTTATTTATAAACTTAAAAATAACTACTACAAGCAAAAATATTAGTATTGTTACAAACCAAAATATGTATTCTGGATGGGTAGTAATATTATTTAAGAAAAATCCCGTATCTGTGTTCATTAAGGCATTATAAACAATGACAATAAATGGTATTATCGTAAGCATAATACCAGTTTTTATAAAAATATTTAAATATTTCCCCATAACACCATTCCTTTTTACTTTTTATTTTTTAAAAATGTTTCAACAATATAGCGTGGTCTATCTTTAACTTCAATATATGTTTTCCCAATATACTGCCCAATTATACCAATACATAGTAATTGAACTCCACCTAAAAACCAAATTGAACAAAATAGTGAACTCCAGCCACTTAAACTATCTCCCATAAAATAAACAACAATACTATAAATCATTGCAATAATACTGGCAAATATAATAAATATACCAAGTCCGCAAATAATCGTCATTGGTTTTATACTAAATGATGTAATGCCATCTAAAGCAAATGAAAGCATTTTCTTTAAAGGATACTTACTAGTTCCCGCAATTCTTTCACTTCTCGCATAATAGACATTGTCAGTTTGATAACCAATTAACGGAACAATCCCTCTTAAAAACAAATTCTTCTCTTTAAATTCGGTTAAAGCCTGCATTGCTCTTTTACTCATTAGTCTAAAATCGGCATGATTATAGACAGATTTTACCCCTAATAATTGCATAAATTTATAAAACATTTGAGCAGTCGTTTTTTTAAAGAAACTATCCGTTTGTCTATCATTTCGAACACCATAGACAATATCAATGCCTTCGTTAAATTTATCAACCATATTTTCAATTACATTTATATCATCTTGAAGATCAGCATCAATGGAAACAGATAGATCCACAAGATCTACCGTTTCCGTAATACCGGCAATTAAAGCGTTTTGATGGCCAACATTACCAGCCAATTTTAAACCATAAACATATTTATTTGTTTTATTTTCTTTTTCTATTTTATTCCATGTTTTATCTTTACTTCCATCATCAACAAATAGAATAAAACTATCAGAAGAAATTTTTTTCTTTTCAATTAAATCTTTTATCAAATTAGTTAATTTTTCTTTAGAATAATCAAATATTTCTTCTTCATTATAACATGGAACAATTATCCCTAATCTTTTCATATAATCACTTCCTCTCGTATAATAGTTTTTGTAAGAGATAAATTATATAATTTTTTCTTACATCAACTATTTTATTTTTTATTCTATTTT
>CANQAO010000044.1 GCA_947589375.1 uncultured Bacilli bacterium
ACTTCCTCCACTTGCTGCTAATATACTTCCTTCTTCAATTCCACTATGACTAAATTTAATTGCTGGATTGGTGCTTTCACTCATTTTTATTCTAGCCAGTTCCGCATCTAAACTTCCTTGGTTTTCTATTGTTATTTCATATTCAATATAATCTCCTGGGCTTGTTAAATTTGTTTTAAAGGTTGCCGTTAAATCTTCATATGTTGGATCTACAGCACTACTAGCTCCTTTTTTACTCTTTTCTGTAATATTAGTTATCTTTACATTCCAACTACTAGTGATACTTGTAGTTCCTTCGATATTTAATTGGGTTGCAAAAGCCGCATAACCGACAGCCATTATTAATAATACTCCGCATAAGGCTCCGATTATAATGTTACGTTTTCTTTTGTCATTCATGTAGATTCCTCCTATCCTTAATATCACTATTATATCGCCCCCCCCCCAAGCTTGTCAAGTGTTTTTTCGATTTTTTTGAAGTTAACAATTAGTTAACTTCAAAAATACAATTTCCAAATTAACAATTAGTTAATTTTAACTAATTTTTATCTGAACAATGGTGCATCCTTCATTAAAATAATCGGTTTTATAATCAACTACTAATGGATGTTGCTTTAAAGTTTGATGGGTTTCTTTTTTTATTATACCTGTTCCAATACCATGGATAATTAATAATAATTCGTTTTTCATAATATGGTTATCATTAATAAAATCATTAATTGCTAATCTCGCACTATTGCGATCAAAACCATGTAAGTCAAGTTTGGGAAGATTATTTATAAACACTACTTCATTTAACTTGCTCATAAACATCCTTCATCTCTTCTAAAGTAGGAATTGATTTATAACCACCTACTCTAGTCACTGATAAAGCGCCAGCAATACTCGCATATTTTAAAGTTTTTTCATAGTCAAATCCTTGAGCTAGTCCGTAAACAAAAGCCCCATGAAAAATATCGCCAGCTCCAGTAGAATCAATAGTTTTGACTTTAATCGATGGCATAATTTTAATTTGACCATTATATCTATAAATTGAACCTTCAGCTTCTAAAGTAATGACAATATTATTTTGAAACATTTGCTCCATCTTTGTAAAAGCTAAAATTAAAGTTTGTTTTTGACTAAAATCAATTTTAACTCCCGTAACTCTTTCCGCAAATTCTTTGGAACACACTACATAATTAACTTTTCGAGCTAAATCCACTACATTTTTACGATCTCTTCCAGCATCTAGAACACTAATAGCTTTAGGATATTTGTTTAATAAATCTAAACTAGCTTCATATTCATGACCATCAAGCAAAATAATATCTGGGTTTTCTTCTGGCGTAAATGGTTTTAAAGTCTCATCTTTTGGAACATACATCATAATCGTTCGAGAGCCATTTTCTTTATTAGATAAAATAATACTATGAGAAGTCTCACCATTTGGATCTAAAGTTAAATAATTAGTTTTTACTCTATTTAAAGCACATTGTTTTTTGATTCGTCTTCCATAATCGTCATTGCCGATTATTCCCGCCATTTCCACATCTTCATTCCATTTAGCTAGCAAAAAAGCCGCAATGGTTGTCGGTCCACCAACACATTCCGTTTTATCGTGAAATCTCGTTTTCGTGTTTTCCTTTAAAAAACTATCAGTTACAAAAGTAATGTCGTAAGTAATATGTCCCACACATAAAATTTTCATTATGGAGCCTCCTTTTTATTTAATCTTGTTATTTTTTAGCCCGTGGATGACTATCTAAATAAACTTTTCGAAGTCTTTCATTAGATACATGGGTATATATTTGCGTCGTCGATAAATTTTCATGTCCAAGTAAATCCCCAACACTTTTTAAATCGGCGCCTTCATTTAACATATGCGTCGCATAAGTATGTCTTAACACATGCGGAGTGACATGAACATTAAGATTTACTTTTTTAGCTAAAGCATCAATCATCATTCTAACCATGCGGTCATTTAATTTTTGGCCATGTTTATTAGGTATTAGATAATCCGAAGCTGGTAAAAATCTTCGGCCCCCATGAATAAATAAATTTAGTAACTCTTGAGCCCTTGGACCATAATAAACATAACGTTCTTTATCACCTTTACCTAAAACTAAAATTTTCTTATCTTCAAAATCGATATCTTTAACTTTAATATTAACCAGTTCACTCACTCTAATACCTGTTGAATATAAAAGTTCTAAAATAAGGGCTTCTTTTTGACCATCAGTCGTATTTAAATCGGGCGCTGAAAGTAGTTTTTCTAAATCATTTAGATTTAAAAAAGTTGGTAATTTTTTTTCTTTTTTTGGGTTACTAATTAGTAACATTGGATTACTATCAATTTTGTTTTCCGTAAGTAAAAATTTAAAATAACTTCTTAACGCACTTATTTTCCTCGAAATAGATGCTACTGAATACTTTTGACTATACATTTTTTTTAAATATAATCTAAGAAAGCTAGCATCAACTTCACGAATGTTTTTTTTATTTAAAAAATGATAAAACTCTATTAAATCATTTTCATAATTAATAATCGTATTGTTAGAAAGATGTCTTTCATAAGTTAAATAATCGATAAATTTTTTTACATCAGTCATATTTTCACCCTTTAACGAGTTTTATGATTTTGGCTATTAAAAAGCTCTAATTGTGTTTGTGTTTCTAAGTTTTCTTTAGGCATGTTTACAATCCTAACTGGGTTTTCCATCATGCGAAAATCAATTTGGTGATTTTCAGCTTTTTCATTAAAAGGAACTATTTTATTTTGATAAATTTTTTTAAGTTCTTTTTCTAAGTGTTTACTTGCAATCGTATTTCCCCTTATATTGTAATATTCGCTTAAGGGTCCAATCACACATTCACGTTTATTTAAAATATCATCTTTGTGATTGGCTAAAGCAGTTAATAAATCACCCGCATAATATGGATTATTTAAATCGGTCATAAACATACGATATTCTTCACTATAAGGTTGCCCCTCAAAACTATCAAAAATAAATTTTTCCCAGTTATAAACATAAGGATTTAAAAAATGAAATTTACCTTGAATTTGATTAGTTTCAATAAAATTAATAAGCTCTTTGTTATCATTAAAAATTAAAGATAAATTACCACTAAATGGATAATCCCCATTATAAGTAATATATAAACCAATTTCATCATTGGGAATAGTTTTAATTCGCGCTAAAGCATTGTCTCTTATATAATCAATAAGTTCATCCATATCGCTAAATTTAGTAGTAAAAGCATCGATAGCCATTAGATAAGTTTCTTTCCCACCGACCCTTGTTCCTCTAAGACCTTTTTTAGTATATGGAATTTCAATTCTTACCGCTGACTTGCCATGATAAAGCCATAAACTAAAAGCTTTGGGATTTACATTTTCCTTTTTCATTGTTATCACCTGCTACTTTTATTATACTGCATTTATATAGAAAGTCAAAAGAAAAGAGTAGCTACTTTGTAAAGTCGCAGCTACTACATTTTATTTTACCTTTTTTCTCGGTGAGCATACTTCCGCATTCTGGGCATTTTTCGCCTGTCGGTTTATCCCAATAAGCTGTTTTACATTTTGGATAGTTATTGCAGCCATAGAAAATTTTGCCTTTACGGCTTCTTTTTTCTACAATTTTACCGTCTTCACAGTTTGGACAATCACAAATGATTTTATCTTCACGTGGTTCGTTTTTAATATATTTACATTTAGGGAAATTAGAACAAGCCACAAACTCTCCAAATTTACCTTTACGGATAACTAATGGATGCCCACATTCAGGACACATTTCCCCCGTTTCTTTGGCTTCTTTTTTAGGCATTTTTTCTAAAGCTTCTTCAACTGATGGTTCAAATTCTTTATAGAATTTATCTAAAACTTCATACCATACTTCTTTACCTTCGGCAATTTTATCTAAATCCGTTTCCATCCCAGCTGTATATTCCACATTGATAATATGATTGAAATATTCTTGCAGTTTATCGGTAACTTCAAAACCAATATCCGTGGGGATGAATTTCTTTTCGGCTAAATTAACATAACCGCGATTTTTAATATTTTCCATAATCGTGGCATAAGTACTTGGTCTACCAATACCGAGCTCATCCATTTCTTTAATAAGTTTCGCTTCCGTATATCTAGCTGGTGGTTGGGTGAAATGTTGCTCTTTGGTAATATCATTAGATACAATTACTTTTGACTGATAAGTATCAAGTGGTGGCAGTTCATTATCTTTAGTATCTTCGTAATCTTTATATACTTTTAAATAACCATCAAATACAATTACTTGCCCCGTGGCTTTAAACTGATAATCATTATTATTCAAAATGGCCGTAGTTCCTTCTACTTTAGCATCACGCATCAAACTAGCTAAAGCGCGATAATAAATCAAACGATATAATTTATATTCGTCATCTTTTAAATATGGCTTAATGCTTTCAGGTGTTCTTTGAATGCTTGTTGGTCTAATCGCTTCATGGGCATCTTGAACATTTTCGGTTTTTTTGCTGACCTTAATACGGCCCACATATTTTTCACCATATTTCGTTTCGATAAATTTATAAGTTTGACTGACAAATTCATCAGCTAATCTAATAGAATCGGTACGCATATAAGTAATTAAACCGACAGTTTCGTTTTCTAAATCTATTCCTTCATATAACTTTTGCGCCACCATCATGGTCTTGCGCGCGCCAAATCTTAATTTATTGGAAGCTTCTTGTTGCATTGTACTGGTGGTAAAAGGAGCTTTAGAAGCTTTTTGTTTCTCTTTTTTCGTAACCTCTTCGATTTCAAAAGCATTAGATAGTTTTTCTAAGATTTTATTAGCTTCAAGTTCATTTGGAATTTCTATTTTTTTATGTTTATATTGAAATAAATCAGCTTTAAAATCTTTAAAATTAGCGGTTATCGTCCAATATTCTAGAGGATTAAAAGCCTGTATTTCTCTTTCTCTATCGACAATTAATTTCAAGGCCACACTTTGAACTCTACCCGCACTACTGCCATCGGTTTTTGATTGAATTAATTTACTTAATCTAAAGCCGATTATGCGATCTAAAATTCTTCTGGTTTCTTGGCTATTAACTAAATCTCGATCGATTTTACCAGCCTTTTGAATACCTTCAGTTACACCTTTTTTAGTGATTTCTGGAAATAAAACCCGTTTATATTCACTATCTTTTAAACCTAAAACATCATAGATGTGCCACGCAATGGCTTCTCCTTCACGGTCAGGGTCGGTAGCTAAATATATAGTACTAACATTTTTAGCCTCTTTTTTAAGTTCATCGATAACCTTCTTTTTGCCCTTTATCGTAATATAGTCAGGTTTAAAATGGTTTTCAATATCCACTCCAAAACCAAATTTACCTTTCGTCGATAAATCTCTAATATGACCTTTACTAGATGTCACTATATAATCAGGCCCTAAATATTTACTAATCGACTTTACTTTAGTTGGTGATTCCACAATAACCAAATTCTTACTCATAGTTCACTTCCTTCATGTAATAAATTATGTTTCGTTCTTCTATTATAATACATAACTTTCATAATGACAAGTTAAGTATATCATAATTATATGTAAATATCTAAATTTTTTGCGAAAATATTTTATTTGAAAACCTTAGTTTTCTAATAGAAACTAAGGTTTTATGATGTACATTCTTGCCCAACTGAATATTCATAGACATATTCATAGACATATTTGTTATTTTTAAAAGAGACCGCAACCGCTTTATCAAAGGTTTCATTCGCTTTAGTCTTTTCGGTACTACCTTTTTGATATTTTGGATTTAAAATATCTTCATCAGATAAAAGGCCCGCATTTTGTAACATTTCTATTGTGACATAGCAGGTCGCATCACCTTGCTTCGGTAATTCTAAAGAATGACTAGGCATTGACATATAAGTATTAGCTGATTTTTCAATAAGTTCAATTTGTTTATTATATGATTTTTCTCTAGAATCAGTAATAATACTATTAATTGTAGGTACAGTTATCAAAGCTAAAACACCTAAAATTAAAATCACCATGACTAATTCGATTAATGTAAATCCTTTTTGCATACACCTCACCTATTTTTAATTATAATTTAATTATGGTCAAAAGTCAATTTGCGGCGAATTTTTGTTAAAGCTTTTTTTTCACGTCTAGAAACGTCCACTTGACTAAGACCTAAATTATTCGCTACTTCCATTTGCGTCATATCCGCATAATATCTTTCAAACATAATAGTTCGTTCCGGCTCTTCTAAATTTTCAAGTTCAGTTTTTAGTAAAATCAAAGCATCGATATCCATCTCCGGCGCTTTAATAATTTCTTCTAACAGCATATTAGTGTCACCGATATTACTATCGATACTATTAACGACAACATTAGAATTTAAAATTTCTTCTAGTTCTAAAAGTGGTACTTCTAAATAGGCACTTAATTCACTATTGGTAGGTTCCCGCATTAAAGACTGCGTTAACTTTTCACGAGCTTTTTCAATTTTGTTTTTTAAAGTATTAATTTCCTTACTGATTTTTACCTTTTTGTCTTTTCGAATAACCTCGCGCATTTCCCCTAAGATATAGGCATACGCATATGTCGTAAATTTCGTACCTTTAGTTTCATCAAACTTATAATAAGCATCGATCATGCCTTTAAAACCAGCTTGAATTAAATCCTCTTTATCAGCATAATATGGGAAATAGTTAGCTAGTTTATATATTAACTTCTCATTTTCACAAATTGTTTTAGTAAGTTCCATGTTTCTTCCTCCTTTTATGAATTAATGATTTTAATGGCCGTCAGTTCATCCGTGACCACTTCATTTTTTTGAAATGAAGGTTGCAGTTTTTTAACGATTTTTTGATTATCTAGCACGCAGATAAAACTTTGACCATGATTACGTTTACATAAATTAAAACTTTTAAGTAATGCATGTTTCCCATAATTATCGATGTCTTCTAGTTCACTGACATTAAAGACAATATTTTTAATGCCCGCTTTTTCTTGAAATTTTAAAACTTCGTTATTTAATTTAACAATGTTCATCTTATTTAAAATGCCTTTCAGCCGGACAAACAAAATTCCTTTAATTGGTCTAATATCTATGGTTAGCATATCCTCACCCTATTTATACTCTAGCACACTCTTTTTTATTTTTATATAGTTTCGACAAAACTAGAATTAATATGACGAAAATTAAAAACCATGGAAAATATAAGTATAAAGATAAATCCTTATTTTTTAGTGTTTCTTGATTGCCTTTAACTTTCACTGGATAGTAACTTTGATAACTAGATGAATTATCTTGGCATGTTAATGTGGCCTTTGAATTATTTAAAGGCTTAGAAGACTTAATTTTAGGATTATTTAAAGGCTTAGGAGTCATAATTTTAGAATTATTTACTGGTCTTATGGATTTTAACTCATTAATTTGAACTTCTGGCACAATCGACCTAACTCTTTTCGCATAATAATCTTTATATAAAGTTTCATCTTGATAAATATAGTCTTCATAAGCTTCGGTTAAATATTCATCATAATATATTCGGTTAAATCTATAAAGATGGTATAACAAATCTTTATAATGGTATAAAGTCACTTCTTCAATTCTTTTTAAAACCGAAGTTTCGGCCATTTTTGAAGACGAATAAAAATCTTCCCAAGCATTATAATATGAACTAGCGTTCATTCCTTTCCAAAGTACATCGGTCTCACCAGTATACGTTAAAGTTTCAAAAGTATATTCTTCATCATCATAACCACAAATAAGATTAAACTTTGATTCATTTATAGTGCCCGAAAGCCATTTAAAATTTAAAGTTAAATATTGAATGTTAATTTTTTGATTAAAGTACAAGATGATTTTATCTTTTTTCTTTAAAATATCACTATCATTAGTTTTTTCCATTTCATAGTCTAGTTTTTCACCATTATAATACACTTCAAAGTTATTGATACTAGCGTTTTTACCATTACATACTAATTCTAGATAATTGATATCTTTAACTTTACGATAGTGATACCCTTTAACTGATTCGATAATACGATTATCAGCTTCTAATGGTTTATCTGGACTTAAAGCGGAAAACCCATTATCGATAAAATCATCTTTATCGATATAAGGATACTCTAAAGTACTATTTTCACTATAAGGACCTAACTCTTTTTCTAGCTTATAGTATTTATACCTCCTTTCTGTTTTGACGTCTGTTAATTCATTACTTTCGATATATTCATCGGTAAAGTCACTATAATCAGAATAATCTGTATATTCTAAAGCCAAACATTTACCCCATGAACACAGCAAAATAATGAGTAACCAAATTTTTTTCATTTTCTCCTCCTTTCTAGCCCCTTCATATAAAACATACCCTAAAAGTACCCCAAATTCCTTCTTTTTTTTCTAAATTTTTAAAATTTCCTTTTTTGCACTTTTTTTCATGCGAATTTCCCGTTTTTGAATATCAAAAAATACAAATTTGTCATTTTTGCATAAAAAATAATGCAAACTTATCTGCATTATTTTTTATAATATTATTTTAAACTTTCAATTGTTTGTTTAGATAAACCAGTAGCTTTGGTTATCGTGGAAATATCCATTTTTAAATTAAGCATATTTTTAGCTATTTCTAAACTTCTTTGCTTAATACCCTGACTAATACCTTGTTTAATACCATGTTCTTTGCCTCTTGTATATCTTGTTTCAGCCCATATCTCAGCTTCATTTTCAATCGCGGCCATCTC
>CANQAO010000045.1 GCA_947589375.1 uncultured Bacilli bacterium
CATCACCCATTAAGGCTTTTAAATCGATGACGTTAATTGGCTTAATACCATAATCTTCTTCAAATGTTTTTTCATTATAACGAATATAATCTTTTTGTTTTAAAAGTTTAATATCCACATCAGATGAAATTAATTGTAATAAATCCTTATCACTACTAATAATCGTACCAATAAATTCATCTTCTTCATCACAATATTTACTAAAGGTCCCAATAATATCATCGGCTTCATAATTGTCAATTTCATAGTATTTAATACCCATAGCCGTTAATAGATTTTTAGCGACTGGAAATTGGATTTTAAGTTCATGAGGAGTTTCAACTCGCCCATCTTTATACACCTCATATTTATCATGCCTAAAGGTTTTACCTTTATCAAAAGCTACTAAAATATATTCAGGATTTTCCTCACTGATAATTTTATTAATCATATTGGTAAAGCCAAACAAGGCATTTGTCGGAAAGCCTTTACTATTATTCATAAAGTTTCCATTATAAGCCGTGGCATAGTAACTTCTAAATAAAAGATTGTTTCCATCTACTAAAATTATTTTTTTCATGTTCCTCACCTATTATTATTGTAACACATCTTAAGCATTTATTAAACATTTATAAGCTTATAAGTAGTCGTAAAAATTTTATAATTAGTACAATATTCTAAGACAAAACCATTTTCTTTTTTACAAATAATAACACCTATAGTTTCTTTGTGATAAGATTCCTTTATATTTTTATCAGTATACTTCATATAATTTAACACTTGGCCAATATAAGTAGGTTTCATTTCGGTAATTTTTATTTCTTGAATATCTTTTAAGGGTAAAAGCTCTACTATATGACTCCAAGTTAATTGGTGCGGCATTGCCGCACCTTTTTGAATCATCAAATAAAATTGACGCATTCTTTTTAATGATGAAAGCGTATATCCTTTGCCAAGTTCTTTGGTTAATCTTATAGAATATTCCTTAATAAGCTTGTTACCATATTTAGCTCTTTCTTCCCCGCCCTGAGCCTCAACAAGTAATTTTCCAACTTCATAATAACTTTCTAAATCATGTTTGTTTTTAGAATAATCTTTAACTTGTTTATAGATTTCATTTTTAACTAAAATATCTTTAATGTTTTGATAATAATTCAATTGAATCATCTCCTTCTAACTGATAAGTAGTCGTAAAAATTCTTTCATCACTAACATATTCTAAAACTAATTTGTTTTCTTTTTTACATAAGATAATGCCAATGGTTTTATCATGGAATGGCTTTTTAATATGCTTATTAACATAATTCATATATTCTTTTACCTGAATAATGCCTTCTCTTTTAAACTCACCTATTTTAACTTCTAAAACTATAAAAGAGTTATAATTATAATTAAATAGTAAAAAGTCAATGCGATGATAAGTGGGTTCTATTTTAATTTTTACTTCATGTCCGATATAAGCAAAACCAATACCTAATTCTTTTAAAAAATTATCCATGTCTTCTAAGATTAATTGATGAAGAGCATATTCCGTTAATTTAACAGGAATATTTTTGGTTTTAATAATAACCGGATTTTTGATTAAAGTATTTACTTTAGGTTCTTCTAACTCTTCCTTATAACCGATTCGTTCATACTCATTATTTTTTATTCTTTCTCTTAATTCTCTTACAGAAAGATTTAACTTTTCAATCATGTAGACATAATATTTAATTTCATCTATATTATTAAGTGATAATAATTCGACATAATGACTCCATGTCAATTGGTGCGACA
This sequence comes from uncultured Bacilli bacterium, assembly GCA_947589375.1. GTDB lineage: Bacteria > Bacillota_I > Bacilli_A > RF39 > UBA660 > Coprosoma. Next base: position 1,756 of record CANQAO010000045.1, read on the forward strand.
GTGTCGCACCTTTTTGCATAGTTAAATAAAACTGACGCATTCTTTTTAATGCCGAAGGAGTATATCCTTTACCAAGCTCTTTAGTTAGCCTTAAAGAATACTCTTTAATAAGGTTGTTACCATATTTAGCTCTTTGTTCACCGCCCTGAGCTTCAACAAGTAATTTCCCGACTTCATAATAACTTTCTAAATCATGTTTATTTTTAGAATAATCTTTAACCTGTTTATAGATTTCATTTTTAATTAATATATCTTTAATGTTTTGATAATAATTCAATTTAAAAACCTCCCTTTATAGTAATATACCCTATAGGGAGGCCTAATTCCTTCTTTTTTTCTTAAATTTTTGAAAAAAAGCTAACAAAATTTGGTTAGCTTTAAGTTTAAATATTTATAAAACCTACTTGTAATATAATTTCATTACAATTAGTTTTTTAATATACACCTTTTCTTATCATTTCACGATATCCTGGCCATTCGCCTAGTTTTTTCACATATGATTGTGACTTTCCATGCCTTTGAATTTGAATATTATCAACCATTTCAATTAAATCTAATGCATCTTTTTGGATATCCTTTGGCAAGACATCAAAAATATCTTCTTGTCTATACCTTTCAGCAATCCCTATGTCTTCGGCTGATAACTCTTCATTACGATAACATTTGATTAATAAGGTTCCAATAATTTGCCCATCACTCATTTTCTTATCCCCCTAAACTTATTAATTATTGCAAATTTTTTTCAATATCAAACACTTCTATTTTATAATTGTTTTCTGGATATTCTATAGATTCTTTGATATCACAAGCATCTTTGGCAATGCATTTTTCCATGTCCTCAACATTAACTTTTTCTAAGATATTGGCAAATGTTCTATCAGGATACATTTCTTTTAAATTATTTTCATTACGGGTAGCAATTATAATTTTAATATTTGGAAGCAGCATATCTAAAAATTGTTTTAAGCTATTAATACTAGGAATAGTTTCTATATTATCTAAAACAACATTGAGTTTAGTTTTATGATCACATGTCACTTCTAATATTTGTTCTATTAATATGTCAGCAATCGTATTTACATTATGCCCTGGTCTTGTCACAATAAATAAAGCCGTTTTCTTTTGACCAAAGTTTTCAATTTCAAAATCAGTTGTTGATAACATATTTAATAAATCTTGTTTTAAAATATATAATTTTAATTTTTGTGAAGCCACCGATAAAATACTATCTTTAGTATCGGTAGGCGCAAAAGCAATACTAGATAATGAAACATAAACAGGATCTATCACATCTATTTCTTTTAGATATTTATTTATAACATTATCTTTGTGATTCATAGCATCAATGGCAACACTTACACTTCCTAAATTAATAGTGTTGGTTGGGGCTTTTTGAAACAAAAGTAGTGCGAGCCCTACAAATAGTGAGGCTGCGGAATTAGTCCAATAAGGATCTATGCTTGGATTTTCTTCTTTAAAAATTTCATCACCAATCATTTGAATCAGACTAATGGCTTTATCAATATCCCCATTTTTATAATAGTAAAGTGGTAAAGTAAGTGGATTATAGCCATGACTTTTTTTAGCATCAGCTAAATTTATTAGTAATATTTGGTAGTCTTTGTCTTTTAAAGCTTTATAAAAATTATTATAGTATTCAGCTTTTGAATCCAAAATTAATAAATTTTCTTCTTTCGCAATCATTTTTTCCACTTCATCAAAAAGGATTCCTCTTGTCTTCCCACTTTCAGTTTTACCTTCTAATAAAATTGTTTTAACGTCTTTCATTTTCGTTCCTCCCTCGTTAATACTTTTGGTTTATCTACTTTTTCTTGGCTTAAAGTAGATCTCATCATATCTAATTTTTTTATTTTTCTATTCAAATCATTTTGCGATAATAATAATTCTTCTTTTTTCTTAAGCAAAATTTCGTCAGTTATACTATCTTTATATCTGATAATTTCTTCTAAACTAAACCCCACGTCTTTTAAATTTAAAATTAATTTATAATCTTCGAGTTGTCTTTCACTATAATAACGGTATCCTGTAAATAAATCAATATCATCGGGTTTTAATAAATCAATTTTATCATAATATCGTAAAGTTCTAATTGAGGCACCAGTTAATTTGGCAAATTCGCCTATCTTATACATTATTACCTCCTTATGTTTACTTATTATATAAATTATACCATATATCCCTCCCTTTCAACAAAATAATAACACTCTAGTTAACTAGAGTGTCAATAGTTTTAAATAAAAAAGATTTTTTTAGTTATTTAAAAGAAACTAAGCTGACTGGTTTCATCTAAACCATCTAATATGCCCATGAGCCGCATTTTTTCGATCAATGTTGAAGATATTTTGGCCCGTTTTTGTAAATCTTCGATACTTAAAAATGGCGCTTTTTTACGTTCTTCAACAATATTTTTAGCGACCACATCACCAAGTCCATCAATAGTTCTAAAAGGTGGTATCAAAGTTTTTTCATCTTCGGATAAAACAAAATATAAAGCATCACTTTTATTAATATCAATAGGTGCGAATTTAATACCACGAGCTAGAGCTTCTAAAGCTAACTTTAGACATTCTAAAATATTGGCTTCTTTATTAGTTGCACTGTAACCTTTATCATTAATTTCTTCCATTCGTCTTACCACAGCATCATATCCTTTAATCATCGCTTCAATATCAAAGTCGGTATATTCAACAGAAAATTGTGCGTAGTAATATACTCCGGGGCGATGAACTTTATAATAAGCTAATCTATAAGCATTAATAACATAAGCGACGGCATGCGCTTTCGGGAACATGTATTTAATCTTATGGCAAGATTCTATATACCAATCAGGTACTCCTGCCTTTTGCATGTCTTCGGCAAAAGCTGGCCATTTTTCAGGTTCCTTCGTAGGTTTTCCTTTACGGACAAACTCCATAGTTTTAAAAGCTTTAGTCGGATCCATGCCATAATTCATTAAATTAACCATGATATCATCACGGCAACCGATAACTTCACTAAAAGGAACAATTTCGTTTTTAATAAGTTCACTCGCATTACCTTCCCAAACATCAGTACCATGCGCTAAGCCAGAAATTTTAGTTAGTTCCGCGAAAGTGTGTGGTTTAGTATCCTCAACCAATTTTATCGTAAACTGGGTTCCAAATTCGGGAATACCAATCGTTCCAATATTACATCTAATTTGCTCAGCGGTAACGCCTAGTGGTTTGGTCGAAGTAAAGATGCCCATTGTTTCTTTATCATCTAAAGGTACTTTGGTAACATCATCACCAGTGAGATCTTGAATTAAACGTAGTTTGGTCGGACCAGAATGCCCTAAAATATCCAATTTAAGTACATCTTGATCAATCGCATGATAATCAAAATGGGTTGTTCGCCATGCCGAAGTAACATCGTCAGCCGGATATTGGAATGGGGTGAAATCATAAACGTCCATATAGTCAGGAATAACTACAATTCCTCCCGGGTGCTGACCAGTAGTGCGCTTCACCCCCGTACAACCAGCCGCTAATCTTTCCACTTCAGCTGTTCGCATCATAATGCCTTTATCTTCACAATAACCTTTGACATATCCAAAAGCCGTTCTATCAGCAACTGTACCAATGGTTCCCGCGCGATAAACATTATCTTCACCGAATAAAACTTTAGTATATTCATGAGCTGCCGCTTGATTTAAATCGGAAAAATTCAAATCAATATCCGGAACTTTATCGGCATGAAGACCAAGGAAAGTCGCAAAAGGCATGTCATGGCCATCTTTATGCATCTTAGTATGACAATGAGGACAATCCATATCAGGCATATCATAACCACAACCATACATCGTGCCTAAAGCTATACCATCTTTGTCAAAAATAGTCTTTTGACATTTCGGACAAACATAATGTGGCGGAAGTGGGTTGACCTCCGAAATTCCCATCATAGTCGCTACTAAAGACGAACCAACAGAACCACGTGAACCTACTAAATAACCATCATCATTAGATTTCTTAACTAGTTTTTGGGCAATTAAATAAATAACATCAAAATTAGCTCCAATAATGGCTGTTAATTTAGAAGCCGCTTCTTTATCGGCATCTTCTGAAGACATATTAGGGTTTTCTTCTAATACATCTTTTTTAACAAACTCTTTTACCCCATCATAATATGTCAGCATTAATTTGTGCAACTGAGAATAAACATATTTGTCGTACTCTTCATTGGTTAAATTTTTTTCATCTGCCTGCTTTTTAATAATCCGTAAAGGCTCAGTTCCATAAAGTTCTGAAGCTAAGCGTTCCTCAATTAAATAAGGTAGTGGATCTCCATATACTTCTTTCGCTTTTTTATATACCATATCTGTCGTTGTTTCGACTGACTTATCTATTTTAGGTGCGAAAGGAATGCCTCCAGTTTCAATAATAACCTCAATCACCTCAGCCATATCCGCAATTTTATTAGGATTAGTAATAACTATTTCTTTAGCTAAATCTTTATCCAAAAAACTAAAAGCCGAGAGCATTTCTTCAGTAGTTCTAAAATATTGATTTGGAATAGATTTGATATCTTTTTTTGAAAGTGGGTGTCTTCCTCCTCCAGGAACTTTTTGATTAACGATAATTTCACGATAAATTTTATCATCCGGATTTAAATGATGGACGTCACCTGTCGCCACGATTAATTTACCCGCATCTTTAGTTACTCTAATAATTTTTTGTAGGTGATTAATTAGTTCTGATTTAGACCCAAAGTCATTCATCTGAATCAAATGGTCATATACCTCAGGTGGCTGAACTTCAACATAATCATAGAAATTAATTAGATTTGTAAGTTCCTCTTCGGACTTACTACGAGCTTTAATAAAGATCTCACTTTCATAACAGCCACTACCGACTAATAAACCTTCACGATATTTTTCAATTTCACTACGTAAAATTCTTGGAGTTTTATATAAATATTTAGTATTGGCGAGGGAAACAATTTTAAATAAATTTTTAAGTCCTTCTCTATTTAACGCGAGTAAATTAACATGATAGGCCGAACCATATTTATGAATATCCGCTTTCGAAACTAATTTATCTAAATCTTTAATCGTTTCATAATTGCGTGATACTAATTTTTTAAGCATCTTATGTAAAACTAAAGCTGTGCCTTCGGCATCGTAATCAGCGCGGTGATGGGCATCTTCATCCCAAGGAACTTCATACCTTTTAACTAACGCTGATAAGCTATGACGCGCATAATTATTATCCAAAGCTCTAGATAATTCTAAAGTATCGATAACCGTATTATTAAACTGGCCTAAACCATATTTTTTATAAGCCATATTTAGGAACGATACATCAAATTTCGCATTATGTGCGACCATTGGTAAATTGCCAAACCACTCGATAAAACGTTTAATTACATTTTCTTCGTTATCTTTACCTTTAAGCATTTCATCCGTGATATTGGTAATTTCCGTAATTTTAGCGGGTAATTTTTTGCCTGGATTGACCAGTTCTGAAAATCTATCGATGATTTCACCATTGCATATTTTAACCGCCCCTACTTCGATAATGGAATCCCCACCACCAGCATTTAAACCAGTCGTTTCAAAGTCAAATACTACATAAGTCGTTTCTAAAAGTTTGTCATCAGTGGGATTAATTACAATACCTACAGTATCATCAATCAACGTAAGTTCTATGCCATATAAAGCTTTAAATGGTTCGCCTTGACTATTTTTATTAATATCACAAACGGTGTGATAGACATCGGGAAAAGACTGAACACCATTGTGATCTGTAATAGCTACGGCTTTATGTCCCCAATTATATGCCGTTTTAACTAAAGTTTTCGGATCACATAAACCATCCATTTGACTCATTTTAGTATGGGCATGTAGTTCTACTCGCTTTTCTAAAGCCGTATCCGTTCTAATTTCATCTTTTTTATCTGAAACATTTATGTCCCTTGCATTTAAAACTATTTCCCCAGAATATTTATCATTTTTAGTATATCCTTTAATTTTATAGTAACGGCCTTCTTTAAGACGTTTATCATAATTTAAAAATTCGTCTTCTTCACGGCAAAAAATCTTACAGTATATACTGTCAGTTCCATCGTATAGTTTTAACGTAATAATGCGAAAATTACTTTTCGCTGATTCAAATAAATCTTTACCGAATATTTTAGCTTCCACTGTCACATTATCCATTTCAAACGAAAGCGCACTAATATCGGTGATTTTACTTTTAATTTCACTGCCCATAATAATCGGACTTTCTTTTTTCGTAATAACGGGTATCTCTTTTGTCTTTTCTTTTTCGATTTCTTCTCTAATTTCTAAAGCTTTTTCTTTATCGATTTTAGTTTCAATTTGAACGTTAAAACCCGCATTATGAAGTTTATGTTCCAAATCATCTTTAATACTCGAAAACTTCATTGTTTCGGCTTTATTCGTCACTTCAATTAATAATTTATCATCTTCTAAAGTTAACGCACTATTGATAAAAATTTCCAATAATGGGGCATTTTTACTATATTCTTGCATATAAAAACGATAGTAATCAGTTAAGTTTTCTAAATTAAATTCTTGCACGATGATCTTTACACCTACCGCTTTAGCTGTTTTAAAAGCCGGTTTAATTAATGATTCTAATTCTAAAAATAAATCGAGTGGTAAAACAGTTTTTAAGTCAATTAAAAAAACATATTTTTCCTTTTCTCTATTGCAAATAATTTTTTCTAATTTACCATTTTCAAAATATTGTCTTTTGTCTAAAGGTAAGTTAATTTTATCTAATAATATGTCTAATTTGTTCTGCATTTCTACCACCTACTTTTATTTTATCACACCTCATATTTTGGGTAAAGGAAAAATCACAATTATTTTAGTAAAAATTCTTTGACATTTTTATGTCATTAATTTTAATGTATAAAAGTAATTTTATAGAAAGATAATTT
>CANQAO010000046.1 GCA_947589375.1 uncultured Bacilli bacterium
ATTGCTTTGTTTTCGGGCTTTTACTCTTGTATTTTTATCTTTGTATCATTTCGGGAACTTATTATTAAATTTAATCACAAAACTATTTTTTATCCTTTATTTCACGTTTTATTAAATCTCTAAACTCTTCTTTAGTCACGTTAATAGTCTCTTCAGTACCATATTTACGATAACTTATAGTCCCTGAATCTCTTTCTTTATCACCAATAATTAGGGAATAAGGGATTTTTTTCGTGACACTTTCACGCATACGATAACCTAGTTTCTCATCACGATCATCTAAGTTTACTCTAATATCCGCTTCGTTTAATAAATCATATATTTCTTTAGAATAATCTAAATGATATTCATGATTAACGGGAATAATATTAACTTGAACTGGAGCGAGCCAAAGTGGGAAAGCACCTTTAGTCTCTTCGATAAGATAAGCGATAAATCTGTCAAGTGAACCTAATATTGCTCTGTGAATAACAACTGGTGTTTGTTTGTCACCATTAGAATCGATATACGTTAAATCAAATTTTTGTGGTAAGCAAAAGTCTAACTGACACGTTGATAAAGTGATTTCATTACCGACAGCCGGTTTAACTTGAACATCTAATTTAGGTCCGTAAAAAGCGGCCTCACCGATTTTTTCTTCATAGTCAATACCAATATCGTTTAAAACTTTACGAAGCATACTTTCAGCTTCATCCCACATTTTGTCATCTTGATAGTATTTAACTTTATCTTCTGGATCTCTTAACGAAAGTTCAAAGTGATAATTAGTGATATTAAAATCGTGATAAACATCTAAAATCAAATCAACTACTTCTTTAAACTGATCTTTGATTTGATCTATGGTCACAAACAAATGGGCATCATTTTGGCAAAAGTGTCTAGCTCTTTCAATACCTTTTAAAGCCCCTGAAGCTTCATAGCGAAAATCTGGAGCAATCTCCCCGATTTTAATTGGTAAATCTTTATAGGAATGAAGTGAATTTTTAAAAATCATCATATGATGTGGACAGTTCATTGGTCTTAAAACAAATTCTTCATTATCGATTTTCATGGCTGGAAACATATCGTCTTTATAGTGCTCCCAGTGCCCAGAAGTTTTATATAATTCAGTATTACCTAGACAAGGAGTTTTAACATGTTTGTAACCTAGTTTAATTTCTTTTTGTTTAATATAGTTTTCTAGTTCACTCCAAATAATATAACCATTAGGTAAAAACATTGGTAGGCCCCTACCCACTAAATCATCATTCATGAAAATGCCTAATTCTCTACCTAGTTTACGATGATCACGAGCTTTAGCTTCTTCTAATTCGCGTAAGTGATTTTCTAAATCTTCTTCCGTTTCAAAACAAATGCCATAAATTCTTTGCAGCACCTTATTATTGGAATCCCCTTTATAATAAGCCCCGCTTACTTTTAAAAGCTTAAAATGTTTTAAAAGTTTAGTACTTTTAACATGAGGTCCACGGCACAAATCGATAAAATCATCTTGCTTATAAGCGGAGATAACTTCATCTTCTTTCATATTTTCGATTAAATCGATTTTATACGGGTCATCTTTAAACATCTCTAAAGCTTCTTCTTTTGTAAGTTCCATTCGTTTAATGAGTTTATCTGATTTGGCAATTTTTTTCATTTCTTTAGTAATTTTATCTAAGTCTTCTTCGGTAATTACTTTACCTTCTAAATCGATATCGTAATAAAAACCCTCACTAATAACTGGTCCTACCCAAAATTTAGCTTCAGGATATAAATGTTTGACCGCATGGGCGAGTAAATGCGCACAGCTATGGTTAAGAACATTTAAATTTTCATTTTCTTTAATATTTATCATATATCCTCCTTTTATTTATGAGCCTTTTTAGCGTCTACACTTTCATTAAAATACATTGATAATGGATTTAAATATGGGGCTGGATTACCAAAGCCATCACGCACTAATAAAGTCTGCCCACACTTAATTGAGTCGATAGTCACATCTTCAAAGGAAATTGAATTAATATTTAATCCATATACCTCATGACATATATATTTTAAATCTTTATGTGAAAGCTTCGATAACTTATTAATGACCTCTTCATTATCTACCTCATAGTAATCTCTTAAAAATTTTTGTATAGTTATCATTGTTTGCGATTTTATTTCTTTTCTATTCATAATGCCTCCTTTTAAAGAAAAAAAGAATGGATTTTAAGGAGTGCATAAACACGGTACCATCCTTTATTTACTTAATTTTGATAACGGTCCAACCGAAACGATTTTCATCGCTAGCTCCAAGGTAGTAATTATTAAAGTTGTTTGTTTAGTTTTCACTATCCTAAACTCACTTTGAAACACTTTTTAATAATCGTGTCCTTTTCATCGCTTTTTAATTTACACTATTATTGTATCATATACCTTATTTTTGTCAATTATTTTCTTTATTTATTTCTGTCTCATATAACTGTTTATATGAAGGACAAGTTTTTAGTAACTCTTTATGCGTACCTTCAGCCGTAATTTTACCATCTTCTAAATAAAGAATGCGATCGGCATTGATAATGGTGGAAAGACGATGAGCGATAATTAAAATGGTATATTCATTTTTCATATTTTCAATGGCTTTTTGAATTTTATCTTGCGTTTCATTATCTAAGGCACTAGTAGCTTCATCGAATAAAATAATTTCCGTTTTTTGAATTAAAGCTCTCGCAATTGCCATTCTCTGTTTCTGACCACCAGATAAATTGACGCCACCTTCGCCAATTATCGTATCATATTTATCAGGTAGTTTATTGATAAAATCATCTAAGCAAGCCATTTTACAAGCTTTAATCATCTCATCTTCAGTTAAATCTTCTTTTACTAATTTAAAATTATCTCTGATACTTAAATTAAAGATATAAGGGCTTTGACTAATAATCGTAATATTACCACGAATAGAATCTTTATCTAACTTTTTAATATTAACTCCATCTATCGTGATTTTACCTTTTTTAACATCATACATCTTACAAAGTAAATTAAAGATAGTGGTCTTGCCCGCACCACTTTTACCAACAAAAGCCACGGTTTCATTAGCGCTTATTTTAAAACTTAAATCTTTTAATATTTTAACTTTTTTATAGCTAAAATCAACATTTTCAAATTCAAAATTTCCTTCGACTTTATCTAAATGTACAGGTCCAAATTTTTCTTTTGAAAATTTATCACTAATAATATCCTCAATTCTTGAAGCCGATAAATTAAAATCTTTTATAACATTTAAAAGTCTGCCCACAGAAGTGGCGATATTAGTAAACCTATTAGAATAGTTATAAATTATCAAAGCACCAGCTACTTCTAGAAAATTATTTGTTATTAAAAATACTAATAAACAAATCAGTGACAAATGATATAAATCTTTTACGGCAGCACCTAAAAAACGATATTTTCTATTGACATTGCTCATTTCATAACGATCATTATTTAAAGCAATTACTTTTTTATTAAGTTCAGAAATAAAGCTGTTTTCAGCATTAAGCATTTTTATATCGCGTACGCCTCTTACAAGTTCCCCCACAAAACCAGATACTTTTTCATTTTTTCTTCTAAATTCTTTATCATTTTGATTAAATGTATTTACGCGGATTATTTCAATCATAAATAAAATAATCAAAATAATTAAAAAATATAAAAAGACAAATTTATTAACAATAAACACCGCCATAATAACACCAAAGCAAGTAATAATATCAGTTAAATAAAAAGTGACTTCACCAAACACATCTGAAAGTCTGCTGGTATCATTAGTTAGACGCTGAATAAAGACTCCAGAATTATTACTATCAATTGTTTTATTTTCAAGTTTTAAAATTTGACTTCCTAAATCTGTTTGAATTTTAACAAAAGTTTCACGGCATATAATTTGGTCACATTTATTAAGAAAAAGAGTAATAAAATTATAAGACACTTCGACAATAAATATAATAATCGCAATAAATATTAATTGATAAAAAGCACTATCAGTTAAAGCAATTATAATTTTCGCACTTAATACTGGCAGAATAACACTAATTATTACTGTTAAAACATTTAATATAATAAATTTAATAATGGTCAATTTTTGATCTTGAGCATACTTCCAAACAAATTTTAAGTTAGGAAAAAAAGATTTCATAAAATATTGCCTCCTTTTATCCACATTATTATTTTTGATTAGTCTATATTGATTAAAAGAGAATTTATTTTCTTAAATTTTTACTAATCAATTCCTCATATTCACATAACTGATTAATTCGCGAAATAATTCTACCGGCTTTCACAATTTCATCACCCCTACTAGTTACAGATAAATGATTTTCTAAATCTTCTAATTTGAAATTAGAGGTAATAAATGTTGGCAATTTTTCTTCCATTCGATACTGCAGAATTGGACATAGTATTTCATCTCGGCTCCAATCAGTTGATGTTTCAGCACCTAAATCATCGATAAGCAGTAAAGGAGCTTTTTTAATTTTATTAAATTTATCATTAAATTCACTCTTTTGAGCCCCATTTAATAAAAGCTTTAATTCACGTAAGAATTCGGGCCAAAAAATAATGGCACTTTTTACTTCGTTTTTTTTCGCTAGTTCATTAAACATAGCGGCAATTAAATACGTTTTACCACTACCGAAATTTCCATACAAATAAAGACCTTTTATTTGTGGTTCCTGATTATATTTAAGCATAAAATCATTAAGCCAATCAATTACTTTATAACGTTTTTTATCAGCTTTATAAATTTTATCAAATGAAGCTTCTTTAATTTCCTTAGGAACATTAAAAGTATAAGTATTGTCTAAATATTTATTTTGTTTATCATATCTTTTTTTATATTTACAAATGCGATAAGAAAATTCTAAATTTCCTTCGTTTTTTTTGGGCAAATAAGCATAACCACTAATTTTATTTTGACAAGCTTGAAGTCCAGGGCAACCTTTACAATTTCCATATTCTAAAGCACTTTCTTCCAAAGACGAAGTATAATTTATAAGATCTTCTCTTTTCATTTTTAATTTAACAACTAGTTCTTGAAAACTTTTATTTTTTAAAGCTTCATCATAAGCTTCTTCTAATTGATTATGTAAAGCATTTTCATTATTTTTTGGCATTAATTCAGTAGCTTTTTGCACAATCCCACCTACTTTCTAAGTCTAGCTTCTAAAGCTTTGATTTCTTCTTCGGAGGCCAAATCTTCTTCGATCTCCTTGCCATACCAATCAGGTTTGTTTTCTTTTTTAACTATCCGTGGTTGTAATTGTTGTTTGGCTTTATTTTCTTCACGGCAAATTTCCATTGCTTCTTCAACAGTTTTAATATTACTACGCTTCCACTGAGACGCGACAGCGGTAATAAAATTACGTACTAATTTATTATTGTTAGTTTTTAAAACATAATCGATTAAAACATTAACTACTCCCGGGTTAAATGCATAATCAATTAGCAGCATCTCTAAAATAGCTAATTCACTTTTACTAGGTTTAACTCCTTTATTCCGCCCTTCTAAGAAATCATAAGGCGAAGTTGTTTCATATGTATAGATCATTTTTGATCTTTTACTGCTATCACTAACCTTTGAACGCAAGTACTCGGGCTGATTTTTATAAATTAAAGATGGCAAGCTACCTTTATGTTCAAAGGTATAATAATTTTGACAATTTTTACGTAGTAAATCTTTATCGATAAGGTGTTTATCGTTAATTGAATTCCTAATAAGTTCGGTTAATTCTTCCTCGTCTAAATTATAAATAAAAGCTAGTTTAGAAATTAATGATTTCGTATCTTTAGTGACGTTTTTCTTCGTCAAATATTCATCGGGAATATTTTCTAAAATACTGGCGATATTTACTTTTTCACTTACGATAATATCGACACTATTTACTTTACGAATGCCCGTAATATTATCACTTATAAAATCAATATCGCACACATCAAAAGTATCGCCAAAAGTCACCGTAATTTCTTCATAATCATCTAAATTAATTTTCGGAATGGAAAAGAATTTTACAATATCATGATATTCTTTTTTACCGACATTGTTTTGAAGCATGGACGCTAAAATGGGATTTTCTAAAAATTCTTTAGGTTCGAGTGGTGAATATAGTTCATAAATATAAGTATTTATTTTGTCCTTTTTAAAATAGGTTTTTAAAAGACCCATAGCTTCTAATTTTTCTCTAGCTTCTAATAAATCTTCTAATTTTAATCTCGTCGCCGCCATTAAACTATGGTGAGTATTTTCGGTGGAAATAATTTGCGATGTGTCTAAATCACTCCATAAAGTAAAGTACAAGTTAATCGCAATACTACCAATTATCGGTTGGTATAGTTTATATAAAATATTCCGGGTTTCATTATTTAAAACCGTTGAATTTTTGACAATATAAGTATCCGCTGGCAACAAATTAACTTTACTCATGATCTCACCACCTTACGTTTAATGCGTTATATTCATTTTATCATATTTTTTAGGTAAAAAAAAGAACCTTAGTTAGTTCTTTTAATGATTTTATAAATAATGTCTGTAGCCTCTTCTAAAGGACAAGTTAAATCCATTTGACCATCACGAGTTTTAAGTTCAATAAGACCATCACTTATCTTTTTACCGATGGTTATTCTAATTGGAATGCCGATTAATTCCATGTCGTTAAATTTGACTCCTACTCTATCACTACGGTCATCTAAAATAGTGTCGATACCCATTTCATTTAACGTATCATAAAGCTTTAAAGCATGCATCATCATTGTTTCATCTTTGGTATCCACGACGACAATGCCCACTTTATATGGAGCCACGGACATTGGCCAAACAATCCCTTTATCATCGTGATTTTGTTCGATAATGGCGGCCATACATCTAGCTGTACCTATACCATAACATCCCATATCTACTGGTTTTTGTTGATTGTTTTCATCTAAATAATATAAACCTAAACTTTCAGAATATTTAGTACCTAAATCAAAGAGGTTACCAATTTCAATTCCTTTTTTAAAATAAATCGTGCCCCCACAATATGGACAGATGTCACCTTCTTTGATATTGACAATATCACCAGTTTGATAAACTTCGAAATCTTTAACGTTGACATTTATAAAATGATAATCGGTCTTATTAGCCCCGGTGACAAAGTTACTCATATTGTTTACTTCATTATCGATGACAATTTTAACTTTGATATCTACTGGACCTAATGAACCAAAAGACGCATCAGTAATTTTTTGGAGTTCTTCTTCTGTCGCTAAAGTAATTGTTTGAGCTTTTAATAATTTGCGTAATTTAGTTTCATTAAGTTCTCTATTGCCTTTTACTAAAGCCATAATAATTTCGCCATCGACATTATAGACTAATGTTTTAACCATTTTATCAGCCGTAATTTTTAAGAAATCACAAATATCTTCAATTGAATGAACATTTGGTGTATGAATCATTTCCATTTCTTTTGGCTGTTCTTTTTCTAGTTCCAAAGCTTTTACTGGCGCTACTTCGATATTCGATGAAAAAGCACATTTATCACATAAAACTAAAGTATCCTCACCAATGTCGGTAACGGCTTGATATTCTTCAGATAGTTTGCCTCCCATAGCTCCCGTATCAGCTTTAACGACCCGATAATCAATACCCATACGATCAAACATATTATTATAAGCCGTAGCCATTTTTTGATAAGAGATTTTAGTATGCTTTTCATCAATATCAAAACTATATGCATCTTTCATCGTAAATTCACGTGTTCGAATTAATCCATAACGAGGTCTTGTTTCATCACGATATTTATTACCGATTTGATAAATATTAAATGGCATATCTTTATATGATTTAATTTTTTCTTTGGCCGCCATGACAAATAATTCTTCATGGGTTGGTCCTAAAACATAATCACGATTATATCTATCTTTAAGACTAAACATATCATCACCAAAGGCATTTCTACGGCCTGAGGCCTCAAAAAATTCCCCGGCAATTAACTGCGGCATTAAAACCTCACTCGCCCCCGCCTTATTCATTTCATCGCGAATAATGTCCTCAATCTTTTGTTTAACTCTTAAACCTAAGGGCATAAACATATAAATACCACTTGATGTTTTCTTAATCATGCCACTTTTGACTAATAATTTGCCACTTATAAGTTCTTCATCTTTGATGTCATCTCTAATCGTATAAAAGAAACTATTTTTTAATTTCATAAGATCATCCTTTCAAAATTAAAAAAAAGAAAAGTACACCAAGGAGTGCATAAGCACGGTACCATCCTTTTATTTACTTAATTAAGATAACGGTTTTAGCCGGAAATATTTCTATTTCACTCTAAAGGTCGGAATTATATAACATCATAACTTGTTTTCACTATCCAAGCTCACTTTTTATGAGAGATTATACAATATTCCTTTATCAACGTTTTCTAGTTTTATCTTAACATAATTATATGTTTTATTCAAGTTTATTTTCATTTGAGTTTCGGTTTTTTTGTTCATTTTTGGCACATTTTTAATTAAATGATTTAAAAGGCTTTAATAAAAACAATA
>CANQAO010000047.1 GCA_947589375.1 uncultured Bacilli bacterium
TTTGCCAATTTCATGGATCAGGAAGAAGAAGCTCGAAAACTTCACAATACATTAATGGCTGAAGCGACTATGAAAGGTGTGGAGCAAGGTCTTGAACAAGGAGAAAATAATAGTAAATTAGAAATAGCTTTAAACATGAAAAAAGATAAAGTAGATATTGATACAATAATCAAATATACTAATTTATCTAAAGCCGAAATAGAAAACTTGAAATAGAGTTTTCTTTTTATATATAAGTCTGTTTTGAACAAATTTAAAAACTTTCAAGAAAAGAAAGAATTTATCGATAATCTGATAATCTATGAATTTAACTTGAATAAGATAAAGGAAATGTGTTACAATAAAGGTAACCAGGAGTATAAATTACTAGCGGCTTTAAGCTGTAATGAAGAAGAATTGGATAATCTATCAAAAAATGATAAATTATTAGAGAAATTTAAGGGAGAAGTGATGAGGATGAATAA
Organism: uncultured Bacilli bacterium; assembly: GCA_947589375.1. Classification (GTDB taxonomy): domain Bacteria; phylum Bacillota_I; class Bacilli_A; order RF39; family UBA660; genus Coprosoma. The sequence goes on from CANQAO010000047.1 coordinate 465, forward strand.
AAATAGGAAGTTTGCCAATTTCATGGATCAGGAAGAAGAAGCTCGAAAACTTCACAATACATTAATGGCTGAAGCGACGATGAAAGGTGTGGAGCAAGGAGAAAATAAAAGAAATATGGAAATAGCTTTAAACATGCTAAATTTAGGTGTAGATATTGAGACTATAGCTAAATCTACTGGCTTAAGTCAAAAAGAGATAAAGGGATTACAATAATCCTTTTATTTTTTAACGTTTTTTGACATTTTCATTTGAAATAAGTATGTTTTTTTGATAAAATTAGTTAAGGTGATAACATGGTAAAATATGATGAAAGCTCAATTAAAATATTAGAAGGTTTAGAAGCTGTAAGAAAAAGACCAGGAATGTATATTGGATCAACTGACAAACGCGGCCTTCATCATTTAGTATGGGAAATTGTCGATAATAGTATCGATGAAGTTATCAATGGCTATGGCAATAAAATTAAAGTAATTATTCATGCCGATGGTAGCGTTAGTGTCGAAGATTTCGGAAGGGGAGTTCCTGTTGGCATACATGCTAGCGGTAAATCGACCCCCGAGGTTATTTATACTGTTTTACACGCTGGTGGTAAATTTGAAACCTCAGGTTATAAAGTGTCTGGTGGTCTGCATGGTGTCGGTGGTAGTGTCGTTAATGCTTTGTCAAAATGGATGGAAGTTACCATAAAAAGAGATGGCTATGAACATTATATCCGTTTTGAAAATGGTGGCCATACGGTTATTCCACTTAAAAAAATCGGGACGACTAACCGCACTGGTACCAAAGTCCATTTTATGCCAGATAGTGATATTTTTTCAGTGACTACTTTTTCCTTTACAACCATTTGTGAAAGAATGCAAGAAAGTGCTTTTTTACTCAAAGATTTAACGATTGAAGTCATCGATGAAGCTGATAATAAAGCCGAAATATACCATTATGAAAAAGGCTTAAATTCTTTTGTGGAATATCTAAATGAAGACAAAAAAGCTCTACATAATGTCGCCTTCTTTAATGGTATGAAAGAGGGCATCAATGTCGAAGTAGCTTTTCAGTATACCGATACTTATTCAGACAACATTATTTCCTTTGTTAACAATGTCAAAACTTCAGATGGTGGTACTCATGAAGTCGGACTAAAAACAGCTTTTACTAGAGTTTTTAATGATTATGCCCGTAGTAATGGTTATTTAAAAAATAAAGATAAAAATTTAGAAGGCCCAGATACAAGAGAAGGGTTAACGGCCATTATCAGTCTTCAAATCCCAGAAAAACTATTACAATTTGAAGGGCAAACGAAAGGTAAATTAGGTTCACCAATCGCCAGGACCGTAGTGGAAAGTATTGCTGCCGAGAAATTACAATTTTTCTTAGAAGAAAACAATGAAGCGGCGACAACCATCATCGAAAAAATGATTAAATCAAAACACGTTAGGGAAGCGGCTCGTAAAGCCCGTGATGAAGCGCGTAATGGTAAAGGCAAAGGTAAAAAAGAAAAAAGCATCAGTGATAAATTTACTCCTGCGCAAAGTAAAGACCCAAGTAAAAACGAACTATTTCTAGTCGAAGGTGATTCGGCTGGCGGTTCAGCGAAACAAGGAAGAGATCGTAAATTTCAAGCGGTTCTGCCTTTACGTGGTAAAGTTATCAACACGGAAAAAGCTAGTCTTACCGATGTCTTAGCTAACAATGAAATTAATACGATGATTCAAACGATTGGAGCCGGTATTGGAACCGATTTTGAAATAAAAGATTGTAACTATGATAAAGTTATCATCATGACCGATGCCGATGACGATGGTGCCCATATTCAAATTTTACTTTTAACTTTTTTCTATCGTTATATGAAACCACTAATTGAAAATGGTCATTTATTTATTGCCATGCCACCTTTATATGCCCTTAAAAATGGCAATAAAATATATGGCTATGCGTGGGATGATAAAGAAGCTGAAGAAATTCGCGGTCAAAATAAAGTTAAATTAGAAAAACAAAGATATAAAGGTTTAGGGGAAATGAATGCTGAACAACTTTGGGAAACGACCATGGATCCTGACAAACGCAATTTGATTAAAGTTAATTTAACTGACGCCTCACTAGCTGAAAAACGTGTGAGTGTGCTTATGGGTGATAGTGTGGAACCACGTAAAGAGTGGATAGAAGAAAATATCGAATTTACCCTTGAAGATAATTATGAGAGTTGGTAGATAATATGGATAATAAACTGAAAAAAATATACGACTATGCTTTAGAAGATATTATGGGTGATAGTTTCGGTAGGTATGCTAAAACGATTATTCAAGATAGGGCCTTACCTGATGTTCGCGATGGTTTAAAACCCGTGCAGAGAAGAATTCTTTATGCGATGTATAAAGATGGTAATACGCATGATAAACCGACGAAAAAATCAGCTAAAGCAGTGGGAAACATTATGGGTTTTTATCACCCTCATGGCGATTCTAGTATTTATGATGCCTTAGTTAGAATGAGCCAGTGGTGGAAAAACAATCTCTGCTATATTGAAATGCAGGGTAATAATGGTTCCATGGATGGTGATGGTGCCGCCGCTATGCGTTATACGGAAGCGAGACTATCTAAAGTAGCTGGTGAACTTTTAAAAGACATTAATAAAGAAACCGTATTAATGAGCTATAACTATGATGACACCTTACTTGAACCTACCGTGCTTCCGGCGAAATTTCCTAATTTATTAGTTAATGGGGCAACGGGTATTTCAGCTGGTTATGCGACCAATATTCCGCCCCACAATTTAGGAGAAATAATCGATGCAACCATTAAAAGAATCGAATCGCCTAATTGTCATTTAGATACTATTTTAGATATCGTTAAAGGCCCTGATTTTCCAACTGGTGGTGTCGCTGAAGGCCTTAAAGGTATTAAAGAAGCTTTTACAACTGGCCGCGGAAAAGTCAGTGTGAGATGTAAATATGAAATCACGGGACCTAAAAATAATCGGCAAATTATTATTTCCGAAATTCCTTATGAAGTTAATAAAGCTCAATTAGTGAAAAAAATCGACGATGTTCGAATTGATAAAAAAGTCGAAGGCATTGCCGAAGTTAGAGATGAATCTGACCGTAATGGTCTTCAGATTGCTATCGATCTAAAAAAAGGCGCTAATGAAGAATTAATTATTAACTATTTACTTAAAAATACCGATATGATGGTGTCTTATAGTTATAATATGGTGGCGATTGTTAATCGCCGGCCAATGGTTTTAGGTATCCTGCCCATTTTAGATGCTTATATTGCTCATCAAAGAGACGTTATTACCAAAAGAACCGAATTTGATTTAAAACGCGATAAAGCAAGAATGCATATTATCGAAGGTTTAATTAAAGCCTTATCGATTTTAGATGAAGTTATTAAAGTGATTAGAGCTTCGAAAAATAAAGCTGATGCAATAGAAAACTTACAAAAAGAATTTGATTTTACCAAACTGCAAGCGGACGCTATTGTGACCTTACAGCTTTATAAATTAACTAATACCGATGTTACAGAATTAGAAGCAGAGTTTGAAACGCTAAAAAAACAAATTGCTATTTGGCAGCAGATTCTAGAAAACGAAGAAGCCTTAAAACACGTAATGAAAACGGAATTAAAATTAGTTAAAAAAGAATATGCAACTCCGCGAAAAACGGAAATTAAAGAAGAGGTTACCGAAATTAAAATCGATAATACCGCTTTAATTCCTAAAGAAGATTGTATGGTTTTAGTCACCAAAGAAGGTTATGTTAAAAGATCATCTTTGCGTAGTTATAGTGCCGCGAGTGACGAGATCGGCCTTAAAGAAAAAGATTATCCATTAAATATTTATGAAGCTAATACCATGGATACCTTAATCTTATTTACCTCGTTAGGTAATTACTTGTATATTCCCGTTTATGAACTACCTGATTTAAAATGGAAAGATTTAGGTAAACACGTTAGTAATATTATCAAAATTAGTTCGGATGAAGAAATTATTGCTGCTTATTTAACTAGTGATTTTTCTAATCAAGTAAACTTTTTAAGTTTTACTAAAAATGGCATGGTTAAAAAGACTAGTTTAGCTGATCTTAAAGTTCAAAGATACTCTAAACCAATTTGTCTGATGAAACTTAAAGGTGACGATAAAGTCATCAGTACTATGCCAGCTAGTAATGAAATCTTTATCACTACTAAAATGGGTTATGGTCTAAGATATATGACCGAAGAAGTACCCCTTACGGGTTTAAGAGGTAGTGGAGTCAAAGCTATCAATCTTAAAGACGATGAAGTGGTTAGTGGTCAAAGTTTTAATGGCCATGCTTACTTAGTTATCGTTACCGATAAAAATACCGCTAAACGGATAAAATTAGAAGAATTTGAAATAACTTCTAGAGCCCGTAAAGGCGTTTTAGTAGTGAGAGACGTTAAAACTAATCCATATCACATTATAAATAGCTTTGTAGTAAATAATAAAGCTTTATTAGGCATAATTACCGATGAAGTTTCTTATTTAAAAGTTACCGAATTACCAATTTGTGATCGTTATCAAACAGGTCAGTCTTTAGGTAAAAAACCGCTTGAAAAAGCCTTTATTAAGGCTAATGAAGAAGCTGATGAAAATTCCGATGAAAATCCTGATGTGTCTTTAGATAGGGTCGATGAACGCATGATGACAATCGATGATTTTTTAGGGGACATTAAAATAGATTAACTACCGATTTATTCGGTGGTTTTTTCCATGGAAATAAATACTACATGCTTTTAAATTTATCGCATAATTTATATTGTAGTTGCAAAAAAATGTCAACAGCTATTGCTGAACACGATATTTTAAATAAAAATGCGAAAAATTGTAGAAAATTCTTGCAAAATTTGCGATAATATAATAAAATAATACACGTTAAAATTATATATTATATATTGTTAAATATATTTAAAAAGGAGCGGGTAGTTATGAAACACCTAAAATTTAAATATTTATTCATCTTTTTATTCATATTTGTCCTATGTCCTTTTAGCGCCAAAGCCGCTAATGGTATAACTTTAAATGTGGATAAAAAAGATTTAGAAGCGGGCGATGAAATCACAGTAAAAGCTATTTTACCAAGTGATATGGATGCTTATGCTTTTATGGCTACTTTACAATACGATAAAAATGTTTTCCGTAAAATAGATGATACTAATTTTACTGCCAACGATGAAGCTATAGATATTACCTATAATACGAAAAACCATAAATTTGGAATTATAAATAAATCAGGTCAAACTACTGATGAATTATTTAGTGTCCATTTAAAAGTCAAAAACAACACCCATGTCGGTAATACTAACATTGCCTTAACTAATATTACGGCTTCTAATGGTAATAAGGAAATTATCTTCCCAAAAGTTTCAACTAAATTGTATGTCACGCGTGATGCGAAGGAAGGGGAGGCCTTACCAACTTATAAAGAAAATAAAATTAAAGAAGATAAGGAAACAAAGGCCACTATTTTAGCGACAACTCCACTTTTAATTACCTTGTTAATTGAAATGTTTATCTTATTTTTTATAATTATCTATATGTATACTAAACATCGCGATAAAAAAGCCCCATTTTATGGTTTACTTGCGTTTGAAATCGTTTTAGTCTTAGCAGTCGCACTTTTATTTGGTTTTAATAATAATAAGCAAGATGTCAATAAAGATGGAACGAAAGACTATGATGATACCAAAGATATTATCGATTATCTAATTCAAGTCGATCATGAAAAAGACGTGGCTTTGGATGTTAATGGTGACGGGGTTATCGATATCAATGACGCTGGCAATTTAGCTAAACATGTTAAAAAGAACTCTAAAGCTAAATTATATGGGGTAGGTGCATCTATTAACGATAATGATGAAGCTAGACCTAAACCACCAACCAAAGTTTCCGTTAAGAATACTGCCGATAATGATTACTATGTTACAAAAGGGGAAATAACGCTTAAATTTACGGCTGATATTTCGCCTAAAGGAATTACCATTAAACAAGTTAAAATTGGTGGTAAATACTATCCAGTTACTTTAAATAATGGTGTTTATTCCGTTAAAATAAATACGCCTTCAAAACCTGGTCAATATACTTTTGCGATAACAGAAGTAGTTTTAAGTAATAATGAAAAAATAAATACTAATCTTAGAATTACCAAAGAAATTTTAAAAGATGTTCCTTTTGTCAATGAATTTGATTTAGATGATGAGGAAAAAATTTTAAGTTTCCAATTAGAAGATGAAGATAAGGCCTTTATCGATGGCACCGTGACTATTTATAAAGGGGAAGAAAAACTTGCCAGTGAGGCTGTTAATAAACATGGTAAAACCAGCATTCAATTTGAAGCTAAGGATGATGTTGCTTATATTGTCAAAATTGTCGGCACTTATGATTTAGATAGTCAAATTGGCGATGACCAAAATTTCTATGATAATGAAATCATGTTTACTCATACATTTATGTTTGGTGGGGATTATGACTTCACTTTAACCAATGCTTCTATTACGGATGCGATTCAAAAAAATGAAACACCTATTATTTCGTTTACTAGTACTAATAATCGAAATTCGGCCGTAATATCAGCTAATATGACCACAAAGGAAAAAACTACTGATTACAACATCACGAAAACCAGTGGTAATAATTATGAAGTTGCCTTAGTAGGCGCTAATACTAATCCTGGAAAACATACAGTAACTTTAAATAATGTCGGTTTAGATAGTTTAAAGACATTTTATAATAATAAAGATTATGAAGCTAAAACCTTAACTTATACAGTACTTAAAGATGCTCCTAAAGCCGAGAATCTTGTTTTAACTGATAGTAAAGAAAATGATAGTATCAAGGCGACATTTAAATTAAAAGATGAAAATAAAACTATAAAAAAATTAACTATCGTTTTAGTAGATTCTACCGGTAAAATAGCTGATAAAAAAGAAATGACTGACGATGAGTTAAAACAAAATAGTATAGAAGTATTATTATCTTATAAAACTAGTTATAATGGTTTATATACGGTAAAAGTTTTAGCAGATTATGATCTTTCAGAACAATATAAATATAACGATAAGAGTATCGGTGAACAAAGTATTTTAACGACTGGTAACACAGTTTATATTACCAATATGGCTGTAAATAAGGGCAACTTATATCCTGTTAAAAACCAAAAACAATATCAGCTTCTTTTCGATGTTCATATCGATGAAGCGGTAGCTAAAGCCAAACGTAATGCCTTTTATTCGCAAATATCTAATATTACCATAAATGGTCTTAATTATCAGGCAGGTAGTGTAAATGGATCAACCAATACCGATTATAAAGCTAGTTTATATTTTACCGTCCCAAATGAATCTGGTATATTGGATATCAAAGCTAATAGAGTCCAGTTCGTTATTAATGGTTATTATAATTATAATAAAGCTGATGTATATGCCGTAGAAGAAAAGAAAATAACCATTGATGTTTTAAAAGATAAACCGAAAATTGAAAATTTAACTATTACTGATAACTATGATGAGGATGAAGCCACCTTTGATTTTGATGTAGTTTTAGATGATAAAGCTACTGGTAATGCAAATGATTTTGAAAATGGCTTTATTAAATATGGTAATGTTTCCGAACCGATTACAAAAGGCCATAACAAAATAACTTTAAAAGATATTCAAAAAGATACTAATTTAGATTTAACATTTACTGGTGATTACGACTTAGATACGGATACTATTCAAGAAACTACTGATAAGAATGCCTTCAAAAAAGGTGAACTTCTTAAAGTTACATATGGTTTATATGATAAAGATACTTATAAAGATATTGCGATTGAAAATGGTCAAGCGATAAGTGAAAAAAATAATCATTACTTTGAGAAGAATGAAAAATTTAAATTAAAGTTTGCCATTAATAATGTCAATGAGAAATTAGCCGCTATGCCGGAGAAAGTCATTATTGATA
>CANQAO010000048.1 GCA_947589375.1 uncultured Bacilli bacterium
TTTTTATCCTTTATAGTAATATACCCTAAAGACACATCAAATTCCTTCTTTTTTCTTTAAATTTTTTAAATTTTTTTTAAATACAAAAAAACGCGAATAAAGTTCGCATTTAAACTGTTTGGCCTATCTCTTTAATTACAATTTCTTTTTGATTGTTGATTAAAGCTTCAATAATCATACTTTCTAATTCATCTTTAATTATTTTGCTTATCTTGCGAGCGCCATATTCTTCGTAATTAGATTTAGACACAATATCATCAATTACTTTATTAGCTAAAGTAATATTTATTTTATCATGATATTTTTCTTTTAATTCTTTTAATTTTAAATTTACAATTTTAGTAATATCATCTTCAGTTAATGAATTAAAAGTAATCACACTATCTACCCTATTAATAAAGGGAATGGAAAATTTTTCATGCAACTTAGCTTTAACTTTATTGTCTTTATTAAAACCAACATTGATATCGTGAAAGCCAACATTAGACGTCATAATAATAACCACATTATCAAATCTTACCACATTAGATTTACTATCTTTAATTTGACCTTCATCTAAAACCTGTAAAAATAAGTTAACAATATCACTATGAGCCTTTTCGATTTCATCTAAAATCAAGACTGAATAAGGCTTATTTTTAATCTGTTCTAAAATATTACTCGTATCATCATAGCCGATATATCCTGGCGGCGCCCCGACAATTTTACTAATACTATGAGCTTCTTTATATTCACTCATATCTAGTTTAATGACATTTTTAAAACCGACTAAATTTTTACCAAATAACTTCGCCAGTTCTGTTTTGCCCACACCAGAAGGACCACAAAAAAGACATGAATAACATTTATCATTTAAGCCTAATTTTATTTTTTTGGCAATATTAGAAACTTTTTTAACAGCTTCATCTTGACCAATTAATTTCTGTTTAATAATTTTTTCAGTTTGACGAATAATCGCTTTTTTCTCATTTAAAAGCTCATAAATAGGAATATTGGTTTTACTATTTACCACTTTAGCCACATCAATTTTAGTCACTTTTTTCGGTTTCTTTTTATAAAGGGTTAGCTCTAAATTGTTAATTTTATTCATTAACTTAAACTCTTCCGTTTTATATAAAGAAGCTTGCGTAAAGTCATTATTGATAATGGCTTCTTTTTTAGCATTGATCGTCTCTTTTAGCTTTTTATGATATTCTTTATAAAGACTCATATTTTTACTCTCTTTTAAACTAGCTTTCGCACAAACTTCGTCTAAAATATCAATCGATTTATCAGGTTCATTGCGATTGTATATATATTTTTCGGATAAATTTAAAATTAAATCAATTATATTTTCATCGATTTTGACATTGTGATAAGCTTCATAAATATCTTTTAAATTCATTAAAATACTTCGGGTTTGATCTTTGGTTGGAGCTTCAATTATAACTTTTTGAAACCTTCTTTCTAAAGCACTATCTTTTTCGATATACTTTTTATATTCTTCGGTCGTGGTCGCCCCAATACATCTTAATTTACCACGAGCTAAGGCCGGCTTAAAAATATTGGAAGCATCAATCGCTCCTTCGGCACCACCCGCACCAACTAAAGTATGCGCTTCATCGATAAATAAAATAATGTCATCATTTTCTTCAATTTCTTTTAAAATCTTATGCATGCGTTCTTCAAATTCACCGCGATATTTTGTCCCAGCAACACTAGTAGCCATATCCAAACTAATAATCCGTTTATTTTTCAAAGATAAAGGCACATCACCACTCACAATCATTCGGGCGAGTTCTTCGACAATCGCCGTTTTACCGACCCCAGCTTCCCCGATTAATAAAGGGTTGTTTTTAGTTCTTCGCGATAAAATTTCCAAAACTCTTTTTATTTCTTCATCGCGACCAGTCACGGGATCTAAAGCTCCACTTAAAGCCCGCTCATTTAAATCGACGCCTAATTCTTCTAATAGTAATTTTTTATGGCTTTTTCCATTTATTAATTTAAAAGTAAATTCATTGTATAGTTCATCGATATCAATGTTCATGCCAATTAAAATTCTAATAGCCACGCCTTCGCCTTCTTCTAATAAACTAGAAAACAAATGATTAATAGTTACTTCCCCATTATTATTTTCTTTAGCATCTAAAGTCGCATTCTCAATAATGCGTTTTAATAAAGGGGTATATAAAAAGAATTCACTGGGTTTTGAGCCTTTACCAATAACTTTAATAATTTCATTTTTAAAAACTTTATAATCCAAATCATACTCTTTTAATTTATTTGAAATATCATTATCGCCTTTTAAAATAGCTAAAAGTAAGTGTTCAGACGAGACATAAGGATGATTTAATGATTTCATTTCACTTTTTGCTTGCATTAATACTTTACGGGCTTCTTCTTCAAAACTATTAAACATAAAATTCTCCTTTCACTATTATTCTATGTATATAATGCCCTGTTATTTGATGATTTAATCAACAAATTTTTCATTGACATTTTTGAAAACAATTTCTATAATTGTATTAAAGGAGAGATTACATAATATGGATTTAAATGAAAGGTGTCAATTGTTGCCGATTTTAACAACTCGTAAAGTTGAATGGACCCCATTAGAAAGAAAAGGCAATTGTTTAACTTTACCGATGCCTCTTTATGATGGAGAAACGAGGGAATGGATCCATAAATTTTATGAACTCAAATTATTAGTTAAAGATTGCACGGAAAAATATCGAAAATTAGATCTGGTTAATTTAGACAATTTCACGAGAGATGAAATTCTCGCCTTTTTTACCTTTTGTATAACTAAAGAAAGATTTTTTGATGGTCTTATTGCAGGTCATTTAGAAAATGGTAATATTGAAGCTTTAGGAAATCGATTAAATAATATTACTAAAATTAAAAATAAAATATTCAAAAAAACCAACTGATTGTTGGTTTTTTACATGGTATATATTCTTTGTATATTGTTAATTGCCATAATGGTTTTTTCTAAATTCAAAATTTCTAAACCGGTTACTAACTCTTTTGGCTTTGCTTTTGGTGAAACTGGTGGGAGAACTTTAGGCTTATCTATAACTAAAGACTCTGGAGCTTTTGCGACTTTTGGTGTTTCCTTAGTTACTTTTGGTGGTTGTTTTTCTTTTGATGGCATCAAAGCTTCTTTTACTAATGGTTTATCAGTTCTTTCACTTGCTTCCTTAAGAATAGCTGGATTTATAAAAGTTTTTGCCATCCTTGAAGGCGTTTTTTCAGTCTTTTGCCTTTCAAATGTAAGTATTTCCGGTTCTTCTTTTATTTTAGGCTTACTTACCAAAACTGACGGAGTGGCATACTCCTTGACCTTTGGTTCCTCATTAATAGCTTCGGTTAAACTAATAGGTTTAATCTTATCTTTACTAATCAGTGATTGGTTTAAAGGGGCGACCCAGTCCATGTCTGAACCTTCTATAATTGGCTCTAATTCAAATAATTCCTCTGGTATGGCTTTCACAAGCTGTTTTGCTTTTTCAATATTGTGATACTTGCGCCCTGCTTCGTCTTTAGCATCTAATATTTGTGTTACTTTCTCGATAGCATTAAAGACAATAACGGCAATTATCTGAATAGCAAATGTCCCTGTTAATAGTTGCATAAGCGTCAAAACATCACTATTCGCATATAAAGCATTTTCTTCATAGACATTAATATCGTTTACTTGAACAACAGTTAAAATCAGACAGAAAATAGTTTGAATAATTGCAAAAGCCGTAATATTAATAACCTTATTAGCTTTAAGCATTTTTTTTCTTAAAAAAGTAATTAACGCCATAATGGCTGAAGCTACTTCGATAATAAATAGCGTCACAAAATTCGGAAAATAAATGACCATAAAAATGCCATCGATAACATTATCTAAAAGTTCAAAAATCGTGCCCCCACCGACAATTAAAACAGCCGCTATAATCACTAAATAAATAGCAATAACAAATTTTTTCTTAATTTTTTTATTCAAAGCAAAAATTAAAGCTGGTGACAAAAGAAGGAGAATAAAAATGGGATGGGCTAAAATATTGGTGCCTAAAATACCTAATTTTTCGAAAAAAGTTAGTTCCGCCATTTTATTTCCTCCTTTTTATTCTTTATTTTTTAATCATGTTAATTAGCTTAATTTTAGTTTTTTGAACAAAATCATGTCCTAAAATTTCATCGATCGTCTTGGATTTATATGCGACATAGAAATATATGATTACTCCTATTATACCATATAATATAAGTTCTAAGATAGCCATAAATCTCGATGAAGTAACATTTGGTACAAAAACATTTATAATCGCTAAACTTACGACCATGATTGATGTACATAATATAACTTTAATAAAAGTTCTAATTGATTTTAAATAATTAATATTGGTGGTCTTTTTAACCACTCTAAGTAAATATAAACTAGCTGTCGTATCGATAATCATATTTAAAATAATTGGCGCATAATAAGCTTCAAGGCCAAAGTGACTAAATAAAGTCATCATCGGAACATTGAAAATAATTTTCGCTAAAACCGATAAACCTAAAGTCATAATGGTCGTTTTGGTGTTATTCATCGTTTGATTGGCATTGACCATAACCGAACATACTGAAAGTGGTATTTGTGACAAAATTAATACTCTAAAAATAGAAATATTTAGTTCATTATAACCATAAAATACTGTCCATACATCAGAAGCCATGAAACTAATGCCTACCGCTAGTGGCACGGTGATTAATAATAAAGTTTGAATCGCTTGATTGATTTTGGCATTGACATCTTTAAAGTTTTTAATAGCATAACTAGCCGCAATCGTTGGGATTAAACTCATTACCATACCAGTCGCTACCGACATGACAATCACATTAAGTTTGGAACCCCAAGTTGCTAAAACGCTTAAAACATTTTCACTAATAGCTGTCGTATAACCTAGACCGACTAAGGATTTAACTACCGTAAACACATCTACCATAGTAAATGCTGATTGTAAAACGGATATGACAACAAATGGTAAAGCATAAAAGATGATCTTTTTACCGATATCTTTATTAGTGATTTTCGCTTCATCACGAGTCTTTTTCGCATCTTTATTTAACTCTTTACGATTCTTCCTTATTTTATCATAAACATAGAAATAAGCGGCAATCGCTCCGGCCGTGGCTCCAAAGACGGCAATACCTACGGCTGTACTGATATTGGTGTGAAAAACTTTTAATGCTAAAAAACTACCACCAATAATAACTAAAACCCTGACTACTTGCTCAAGGACATTCGCTACTGAAGAGACTTTCATTATTTTATGACCTTGTAAATATCCTTTAGAGACACTTAAGAATGGAACGATTAAGATAGCCGTAGCAATTACTCGAATAACCATTGTTACATCTTCGATACTATTACCGCCTTGAACATCGCCAATGATAAAGTAAGCGAGTGTTGGAGCAAAGATAAATAAAGCTAAAAAGACGACAACCCCTAAAAAGCCAATAATTTTAAGTCCGATTTTAAATGTTTGTTCTTTGGTAAAATAATATTTTAAACTATTAAATTCACTAACTACTTTACTCATAGCCACGGGAATTCCACTAGTGGCTAAATTCAAAAACATATTATATATGGAATAAGCATAACTATATAAAGCTCCACCTTGAACACCAATTATCGCATAAAATGGGATAACATATAAAAGTCCAATAACTTTACAGATTACAATTCCAATTGTCGAAATAGCTGCCCCACTTAAGAAGCTATTTTTTTTCATAAGACCACCCTATCTATACACGATAAGTGCCGAAAAACAAAAAACTTGTTCCTCAGCAAAAACTGAAGCTCCCACTGAAAATTTGATATCAAATATTTCTGGTTCTTCTTCTTTAATAAAGGCATTAATCGCATTTTCTAAATCTTCTTCATGACCTTCATCAAATACTTTCACTTTCATTATATCACCTTTTTTAATTATAACGAAATAAAAAGTCTTGTTTTGTCAAAAAAAGAGGAATTTTTATCCTCTTATCTATGACTAAAATATACATCTTTTCCAGGAATCTGTGGCATAGCAGTTCTAGGATTAATTCGACCTTTATTCGGATTACCACCTTTAAGCACTCTACTTTCCCATGCTCCTCCAGCATTATCAAATAGATTCAAATGGACATGGACACCACCTGAACAAGTATCGCCTGTGTAACGTCCAGCATTAGCCATATACCCAATGACCGTATTATAGGTAATCATTTGGCCTTCATGAACATTATAACTAGCTAAGTGCCAATAAGATGTAATATATGAATGTCCATTTATATTATGTTTGACATACACCATGTGATTACCACAAGATCTATTATATCTAAGTAATACTACTTGACCATCAGCTACAGAATAAACCTTATCCCCAACCACACTTCTTGAAAAATCAATTCCTTCATGAAAGTCTTCTTTCTTACCATCGCCATCTAAATCACGCCAACCATAGTTACTAGATACATAACCCCTCGCAATTGGCATATAAGTTCCATTAGTACTAATTAAGTTATTGCCATTTTTGCGTTGACAACTTGTAGGTGTATCACTACCGCTACATCCCATATTTTTCATGCTTTGAATTAACCCAAGCTGTACCTTATATTGTTCATCTTTACTAATCATACCTTCTTTTAAGGTTTCGATTTCTTTCGTAAGACGGGCTTCTAAAACAGCCAGTTCTTGTTGTTTTTTACTAAGTTCGGCTTGTTTAATCGTAAGTTCTTTTTGCTTTTGTTCTAATTTTTTAATATCCTCATTATAACCTTTAACTAACTCATCGTTATAATCAGATAACTGTTCGGCTACTGAAACACGATAAATAAAATCGGTAAAACTCGAAGCCCCAAAAGCATACTCTAAATAAGCAGATTCACCATTAGAAAGCTGAACATAAGACATTATCTTTTTTATTTCTTTATCTTTTATTTCAATATTTTTTTGCAATTCTTTAACATCTTTTTCAATTTGACTTAATTCGGCCTCTATTTTAGGAATCTCGGCTTTAATTTGAGCTTGTTCTTTTTGCGCGGAAGCTCTTTCTTTTTCTGATAAAGCCTTTTGATTTTTAGCTTTATTATAAGCATCACGATTAGCTTTAGCTTCGGCTTCTAATTGATTTAAAGTTTTTTCTGCAGCTTTTGGATAAGGCATAAACATATAAAAACACATTATTGCCGCTAGAAATATAAAACTACATTTTTTCATACACACTACTCCTTTAATACTTTAACAGCCTTTTTATAATTAGGCATATATTTTTCAACTGTCTTCCAAAATGCTTTTGAATGATCAAAATGCACTAGATGGCTAAGCTCATGAATAATTACATAATCAATAATAAAAATATCATATCTAATTAATTTTGAGTTTAAAGTCACCGATAAATCTCTGCGATTACATACACCCCATCTAGTTTTCATTTTGCGAACTTTTAATTTTGGAAATGGGATTTTTTCTTCGAATAAATTAAAGCAATATTGAAGTCTTTCTTCAAAAACTCTAAGCATTTCTTTTTTTAACCATTTGTCTAATGTTTTATCATCTTTGACATATAACTTATCCTCATCGATTTCTAAGGTTTCAAATGGTACTTTTATTATATCATATTTACATCCTAAATAATAGAAATCCAAATCCTTTTCACTACGAGCCTTTACTTTATTTAACACTTTTCTTAAAAAAGGTTTTTCTCTATCTAATAACTTTTTAATTTCTCTTTTAGGTGTAAATATATTAGTGGTCACATATATTGTTAAGTCTTCTTTAACTTTAATATAGGTGTTTTTATTATTTTTAAAAACCACTTCGACATTATATGTTTTACCATCAAGGTTATATTCAAAAGTTTTTATCATTAGTACCACCATATATTATTGTACCACATTATGATGCAAAAAAATATAAAGTTTTTTCTTTATATTTTTTAAACATTTTATCTAAATTTATCAGAAAATGATAAACTCATTTACTTTAAAGATATTATTTCTTTAGCTGATAAATTTGTATATTTAGTAATTGTTTTTAAATCAAGACCATCTTTTAACATTTTTCGCGCTGTTTTTTGCGCTGTTTCTTTAATTCCTTGTTTTTTACCTCGCTCTAAGCCCTGTTCTAGGCCCTGTTCTAGGCCCTGTTCTAGGCCCTGTTCTAGGCCTTCAGCAATAGCTCTTTCTCTAATCGTATTTTCCCATATCTCGTTTTCATTTTCAATAGCGGCTAGCTCCGCCAATTCATTAGCAATTTTGGGATCAATATTGTATTTCTTTACATCTTTTGATATTTCTTCCATTAGCTTATCACCTCTACTTATTTTATCCATCTCTTCATAACTAGA
>CANQAO010000049.1 GCA_947589375.1 uncultured Bacilli bacterium
GCATTTTCAAAAATAAGCTACGAACATCTTTTTCATACATTTTTAAAGGTTTTAGTCTTGACTTATAAAGAAAAACATAATATAATTAAGAAGCGTGTTGAAAAGCAGCGTTATTTTCAAAATTTATAATGTGTTTATTTCCTTTAAGGGATTATTGTGTAACTTTAGCTGCGAAGCGAAGATATTAATTTAATACACCCTATAATATTTTGAAGATAACCTCTCACGATATGAAGGGAGGAATAATATGGCAAGATACACAGGACCAGCTTATAAAAAATCACGTCGTTTAGGTTTTTCTACTCTTGAAAATGGCAAAGAACTTGCGAAAAAACCATACATTCCAGGTGAACATGGACAAGATAGAAGAAAAAAACTTTCTAACTATGGTGTTCAATTACAAGAAAAACAAAAAGTTAGATTTATGTATGGCTTAAACGAAAAACAATTTAGAAAAGTATTTGATAATGCTGGTAAAATGAAAGGTGTACATGGTGAAAACTTACTTAAACTATTAGAAAGTCGTTTAGACAATTTAGTTTATCGTATCGGTTTTGCTTCTACTAGAAAAGGAGCCAGACAATTCGTTAATCATGGACACGTGACCGTGAATGGCAAAAAAGTAGACATTCCATCATATACTGTTAAACCTGGTGATGTTATCGGTTTAAGAGAAAGAGATAAAGAACTTGCTATTGTAAAATCTTCATTAGAAGCTTTACATAATAGAGCTGAATATATCTCTTATGATGATAAAAAAATGGAAGCTACTTATGTTAGAATGCCAGAACGTAGTGAATTAAATGCTGATATCAATGAATCATTAATTATTGAATTCTATAACAGATAAAATTGGTTTTATACCAATTTTTTTCTTTAATTTGCTTTTCAAAAATAAATGTGCTATTATATGCCTTATGTGAGATGATAACTATGGACGAAATTAAAGCAATAGAAAAAGTCATTTATAAACTTAAAAAAAACCATCAATATCAAGAAGTTTATGGTCTAACTAAAAGATTATATGAAAGCGATAATGCTTCTGATAAAATGGGTATTATTTATGGACAATCATTACTTTTAGATGGTAAACCAGAAGAAGCCAATCGTATTTTTGAAAAATATTATATAGATAACTCGCAAAATGTTGAACTACTTCTATGTCTTTTTCAAATTGCTTTTGAAAAATATGACTTCGAAGGAGCTTTAGCTTATTTAGAAGAGTTAAAACCTTTTGTTAATAAAAATTTATTTAAAAAATTAATCCCTTTTGAAATATATTTACGTGAAGTAAATGGCCTTGAAGCTAATGCGATTTGTCACACGAAAACTACTATTTATTTACTAAGACAAATTAAAAAATATAGTGATTATCAAGCTATCAAATTTATCAAGGACTATAATTTAAATAATGCTTGGGGCTTTACTAAAGAAACTAATTTTGAAGCTTTATTCTATGAAGCCCTACATTATGTTCTACAAAGAAAAAAAGAAAATTGTTTTAATCCTTTCAAATTAGATATCGATTTTTTTGATAAATATTATATGGACATAAGCCATTACTCACTTACTTATACACCTTTTAAATATGCAAAAATTTCAACTTTGCCTTTTTCTAATCACATTTGTATGATTAGTCCAACTACAAAAAAATACGAAAAATAATTCGTATTTTTAATATACAAGAAAACATACAGAAAAACATATAAGATGATTGACTAATACCCTCGAATATAGTATAATAATATATAAGAATATGAGGTGATTATATAGTGAAAAATTATACTCCACCTTTCGAAATTACTAATATTATTTTAGAACGTATTTCTTCAATTATGAAAAAAATTGGAAAATTAGATAATTATAAAAATTTAAATAAAATGCCAATTTTAAGAAGAAACAATCGAATACATTCTATTCATTCATCACTTGCCATAGAAAACAATACCTTATCTTTTAACCAAGTAAAAGATATTATCAACGGAAAATTAGTTATAGGAGAGCAAAAGGAAATTCAAGAAGTAAAAAATGCTTATAAAGCATATGAAATGATGAAAGAAATTAATCCTTATTCTATAGAAGATTTAAAAAAAATTCATGGAATAATTACTTTTTTAACCATGGAAGAATCAGGCGAATTTAGAAAAGGTAATGAAGGTGTATTTGATGGCGATGTATGCATCCATGTATGTCCTAAGCCAAAAATGGTAGAACCTTTAATAAGCCAACTATTAGATTGGACCAAAAAAAATAAAGACACCATTCATCCATTAATATTATCTTCCATATTTCATTATGAATTTGTATTTATCCATCCATTTAGCGATGGCAATGGCAGAACCGTCAGATTATGGCAAAATATTTTATTATATAACTGGGAAAAAATATTTGAATATGTTCCCATTGAATCACAAATAAAGAAATACCAAGATGAATATTATAAAGCAATTAATAATTGTAATGCAAAAGGTAATTCTACCGAATTTATTGAATTCATGTTAAAAATGATTGATGAAGTTTTAGAAGATTTAATTAAAAATACTTCTAATGAAGCAAATTATATTAGCCCTTATGTAAAAAAATTATTGGCTGTAATGGAAGACGATATAGCCATGTCCTCTAAAGAATTAATGGAAAAATTAAAGCTAAAATCAAGAATATCTTTTAGAGAGCATTATTTAAAGCCAGCACTTGAAAATGGTCTTATAAAAATGACTAACCCAAGCAAACCCACAAGTAAAAATCAAACATATTATAAAGTTTAAATATCCATTCTTTCAAACAAAAAGCAGTATAT
The DNA here is from genome assembly GCA_947589375.1 of uncultured Bacilli bacterium. Classification (GTDB taxonomy): domain Bacteria; phylum Bacillota_I; class Bacilli_A; order RF39; family UBA660; genus Coprosoma. Next base: position 2,798 of record CANQAO010000049.1, read on the forward strand.
TCATCTTGAATACACTACAATGCAACCAAAATACGAAAAATAATTCGTATTTTTAATTTGGTTTAATAATTTCTTTCCCACCCATATAAGGTCTTAAAGCTTCAGGAATTCTAACGCTACCATCCTCATTATAATTGTTTTCTAAAAAAGCAATAAGGCCGCGAGGTGTGGCTAATACTGTATTATTTAAAGTCGTTACATATTCATTCCCTTTATCTGTTTTCATGCGAATTCCGAGCCTGCGTGCCTGGGCATCACCTAAAATTGAACAAGATCCAACTTCAAAATATTTTTGTTGTCTTGGACTCCAAGCTTCAACATCACATGATTTAACTTTTAAATCAGCCAAATCACCACTGCAGCATTCTAAAGTTCTCACTGGAATATCTAAACTTCTAAAAAACTCTACTGTGTACTGCCACATTTTATTATACCAGTCCATACCTTCTTCTTTTTTACATAGAACGACCATTTCTTGTTTTTCAAATTGATGAACACGATATAAACCGCGTTCTTCAATTCCATGAGCACCAACTTCTTTTCTAAAACATGGTGAATAAGAAGTCATGGCGATTGGCAAAGATTCTTCTTTAATTATCTGATCTTTAAATTTTCCAATCATCGAATGTTCACTAGTACCAATTAAAAATAAATCTTCACCTTCAATTTTATACATCATCGCATCCATCTCTTCAAAGCTCATAACACCTGTTACCACATCACTTCTAATCATAAATGGTGGAATTGCATAAGTAAAACCCTTATCAATCATAAAATCTCGCGCATAGCTAAGCATCGCCGAATGCAGTCTAGCCACATCGCCAATCAAATAATAAAAACCATTACCACTAGTTCTGCCAGCACTTTCTTTATCTAAACCATTTAAATTCGCACATATATCTGAATGATAGGGAATTTCATAATTAGGAACGAAGGGCTTTCCGAATTTTTCATTCTCCACGTTTTTGGTGTCATCTTCACCAATCGGCACGTCATCGGCAATGATATTCGGAATAACCATCATTTTTTCTTTTATTGCGGCTTTTAAATTTTCTTCCTCTTTTTCTAAGGTAATTATTTCTTCGCCATATTTACTAACTTCGGCTTTAACCTTTTCAGCTTCTTCTTTTTGACCATCACGCATAAGTGAGCCAATTAAAGCGCTTTTTTCATTTTTTAAAGCTCTTAAATTATCACCTTGTAATTTAACTTCACGGCATTTTTTATCTAAATCATATACTTCATCGACCAGTGGAAGTTTATTATTTTGAAATTTTTTCTTAATATTTTCTTTTACCAATTCTTTGTTTTCTCTAATTAATTTAATATCTATCATTTTGTTTTCCCTCTTTCTATATTTTGACTATTTAAAGCTGAAAGTTCCATTTCAACATCTAAAATTCTTTCATCAATTTCTTTATTTTGTTTAATTAATTGATCATTCATCTCTTTATAATATGTATAACACAAAGACGATAATTTATGCATTTTGACATATTGGTCACGCTCGCATGTTAAAGCAATTAGTTTTTTATCGATATATCCTTTAAAACTATTATCAAAAAGATTTAAAACTTTTTCTTGTCCACTTTCGGTGACTTGCCGTCTCACATTACTATGGCTTTCGATCACTTCTTCTATAGTCTCTTTCATTTCTTTAAGCACATCAATCAATTTTTGATAATAATTTATTTTTTCATTATAATCACTAATTTTGATTAAATTATCTTCTTTTTCTTGATTTAGACTATTTTTTAAATTTTCTAAATCTTCAATTATAATTTCTAGATTATGCATTAAATCACTCTTTTCTATTATATAAAGAAAAAGATGGACCATAAGGAGTGCATAGCACGGTACCATCCTTTTATTTGCTTAATTTAGATAACGGTCTAACCCGAGAAATAATTAATTTCCACTCCGAAGTAGATTCATATAAATTTTATTATTAGTTCGCACCAACCACTAACTCTCTTAAAATAAATATTTACATTACTAATCTCCATCAACGTTTTCCAAAATTATTTTATCATGCTCTTGTGTTGGTGTCAACATTATCCAGTGTTTTTTGATACGTATTTTCTGGCTCTGTCTCTTTATAATTAGCTATTTCTGTTTCCACCTCTAATAGTAAACTATCTAGGGACTTCTGTTTAATTAGTAGCGTTGTTTTTTCATGATTATATATCTTAAGTTTTTTACTGGCATCTTCAAACATTTTTTCCTGATTTTGCTTTTCTTCTTTTAAAATATTTATTTTTAAAAGATAATAATTTAAATAGTTATCCTCTTTTTGTATTTTCTTTTCATACAAACTAGCCAATTGTTTATATTTGTCAATGTGGCTTTTATGCATCTGAATACTAAAATGTAAGTTATAAATGATATATTGAAAATAAGCTATAGCTTCCTCACATTTAGCTAACTTTTCGAGATTGTTTTCTCTTTCTTCCATTAATTTAAACTTTAATTTTTCTAGTTCTTGGACTAAATCAACTAAATCTTCCTCTAGCAATTCTGTCATAGTTCCTCCTAATTAACTATACTTTTTTATGATGATAAGGATTAACGTGAATGGTTATATATTTAAGTTTTTCATCAAATCCTTTTAATTTTTTTTCGATTGTATCTAATTTTTTATGAACTTCTTTAACTTTCATATTTTCATCCATACTAACATCGAGATTCATTTGATAAAAAACGCCATATTTCACAATAATCAAGGAATCGATATGTTTAATATCGGAAACTTTATAAATGATATCGGAAACTTTTTTTAAATATTCTTCATTGGTTACTTTTTCACCTAATAAACTACTAAAGTTTTCTTTTAAAATGTTGTAACCAATTTTTAAAATAAGTATACCGACAATAATCATGGCCAAAGTATCAGCATAAGTAAATAAGCTATTTATATATCCTAACTGCGAAATAATAATGGCAAATAAGACCACCATTGAACTAGCGACATCAGAAAAACTTTCTTTTCCCGAAGCTACTAAAATATTATTATCATATTCTATACCTTTTTTTAATATATAATTTGCTAAAATAATTTTAGCTATAATGACCAAAACACTGATAAGAGCTACATAAGCATTGGGAATAATACTTTCTTCAAAAACCCCTTTATAAATAACGGCAAGTCCCATAAAAATAATAACAAAACCGATAAATAAACAAGTTAGATATTCAATTTTACCATGACCAAAAGGATGATTATAATCAGCTGGTTTGGTCGATAATTTATGCCCAATTATGGCAAAAGTGTCAGTTAAAGTATCACTAAGTGAATGCACGCCATCGGCAATCAATGCTCCCGAAGCGCCAATGAGTCCTGAAACAATTTTAATTATCGATAATGATATATTCGTAAAGAAACTTTTCAATAAAACTTTCGTTATTTTGTTCATTATACCACCCTTTTATTATATTCTAATTATTTTGCATCGAACCAGTTTTTACCATAATTAATATCAACTTTTAATGGAACTTCTAATTTATAGGCATGTTCCATCACATCCGCAACTATTGTTTTCACTTTATCTAATTCTTCTTTAGTAACATCAAAAATAAGTTCATCGTGGACTTGTAAAATCATTTTACTTTGAATTTTTTCTTGTTTAAAACGTTCATAAACTTTTATCATTGCCAGTTTAATAATATCCGCACTGGTACCTTGAATTGGAGTATTTAAAGCAATTCTTTCACCACTTTGTCTAATCATATAAACAGGATTTTTTAGCTCGGGAATATTACGTTTACGATTAAATAAAGTTCTCACAAATCCTTGCTCCTTAGCCATGTTAATGGTGTTATCCATATATTCTTTAATACCAGGATAAGTTTCTAAATAAGTATCGATAAATTTTTTAGCCTCCGAGGCTTTCATATCCAAATTTTCCCCTAAGCCAAAACCACTAATACCATAAATAATACCAAAATTAACGGCTTTAGCGACTCTACGCATTTCGGAAGTTACTAATTCTGGTTTAACACCAAAGATATCACTAGCGGTTTTCGCATGAATATCCATGCCTTCATTAAAAGCTTTTTCTAACGCCGGCACATCGGCAACATGGGCCAAAATACGCAGTTCAATTTGGGAATAGTCAGCACTTAAAATATAGTCATTTTTCGGCACGAAGGCTTTTCTTATGGATTTACCAAGTTCATCTCTGACTGGAATATTTTGTAAATTTGGTTCAATTGATGAAAGCCTTCCGGTACGTGTTAAATTCTGCGTATAAATAGTATGAATCTTCCCGTCAATAATATAATTAGTTAACCCTTCAATATAAGTACTATAAAGTTTGGAAAGCCCGCGATATTCTAAAACTTTATCGACGATGGGATGTTTATCTCTTATTTTGTGAAGGACATCAGCTGCTGTTGAATATCCATTGGTTTTTTTCTTTCCATGTGGAAGACCTAATTTTTCAAATAAAATTTCTGATAGCTGGAATGGCGATGAAATATTAAATTCGCATCCGGCCATATTATAGATATCTTTAGTCACGATTTCTAACTTAATTTGGATATCTTCACCCATCTGTTTTAAAGTTTCCTTGTTAACTAAAACGCCTGTAAATTCCATATCAGCCAAAACTGGAGTAAGAGGCTGTTCAACTTTTTCATATAAATCGTAAACTTCTTCAGTTTTTAATTTATCTATAAACATTTCTTTAGTTTCATAAATAAATTTAGCACGCATCACACATGATTTGGCAATGTCTTCTTCATTTGGCTTTTTTAAATGCGTAAATTTACCATAAATAGTTTCATAAAAATCTAATTTATAATCAACTTCATTAGCTAAATATGCCATATCATCTTTAACATTATAGTCAAGCAAAGAACCGGCCATCATTGTATCAAACACAAAATTATCGGCAGCAATATCTAAATATTTTAAAGCCACAATGACTTTCTTTAAATCATAAGTATATTTAATGTTTTCTTTTAAAAATAATGGTTTTTGTTTTAAAACATCAAGGGGTACGAAAGCTTTAATCTGATCATTATATAAACCCATACCTAAAATTTCCGCAGTATGATAATTAGAACCAAAGATTTCTAAATAAACAGCTACTTCGCCGTCAACTTTAAGTTCATTTACATCCCGAATAATTTTAATTTCATCCATATTTTCTTCTTTTACTGGCTTATTTTTCTTTAGAAAAGAATAAAACTCTAAATCTTCATATAATTTATTTAATTCTAAAGTTTTGGGACCATTATATTTGGTATCATTAATATTAATTTCGAGTGGTACATCTTTAACAATAGTCGCCAAATCATAACTCATATAGGCATTCTCTTTGTCAGCTTCTAATTTTTCTTTTAATTTGCCAGAAATTTTATCAATATTTTCATAAATACCATCTAAAGTTTTATATTCATGAAGTAATTTTAAAGCCGTTTTTTCACCTACACCTTTAACTCCAGGAATATTGTCTGAAGCATCAC
>CANQAO010000050.1 GCA_947589375.1 uncultured Bacilli bacterium
CTTTTTTTCTTAAATTTTCAAAATTTCCTTTTTTGTTTATTTTTTCATGCGAATTTCCCTTTTTTGCACACAAAAAACCACCAATTAGTGGTTTTAAGATATATTAATTTCCATTTGGGCAATTTTCCATTTGTCATTTTCTTTCACAATTTTAAAATGGGTCTCTTCGCTTTCTTCAGTATCCTTACAAGCAATATTCGGCATCGGGCTTTCCCCACTTATACAACTTGAAGTAAAGTTAGTATCAATAACAGTAAAGACCATTTCCTTTTCTTTTTTACTAACTAAAGAAAAGCGGGCTTCTTTAAATAAGAAATTATCTTTTTTATCTCGCACAAGATAATAATCATCATTTACTTTACCGATAAAACCATTGGGTAAAATGATATTATTGCGAATAAAATCAGCTGTAAAATTGTCAGAAATAGCGTTTTCATAATCATTAACTTGTTCTACCGTTTGATCGATAGTAAAGGTTTTAGCTCCTAAACTATTTAAACTCTGAACTAAAACGGGATCAGATAAAGTAATGCTTTCAGTTTTAATTTGGTTATATAGTTTATCGATATCGGCGGTGGTCTTAGTCATCGTAGCTAACGCTAGATAATATTTTTCTTTAGCAATTTTAATGGCATCCTCATCCGATAATTCGCCTTCTTTATTTTCAATTAAATCAACTTTTTCATTAGCTGTTGCCGTTAAATATTTATCCACAAACACATAGGCACCAATCGCCATTATTAATAAGACAATATTAATAATAATAGTTATTGATGTGGGGTCTTTTTTTAATGTGTGATTCATTTAACACCTCTATTCTTCTGTTTCTTCGTCATTTTCTAATTTTACTAAAACTTCTCTTGGTTTTGAACCATTAGAAGGTCCGACAATTCCTCGTTCTTCTAATAAGTCGATACAGCGAGCCGCTCTATTATAGCCTAATCTAAAGCGTCTTTGTAAAAGTGAAGCACTCGCTTTGCCTTGTTTAATCACAAACTCGACAATTTCATTATATAAAGGTTCTTCATAATCATCTTTGTTATTAACCATTGTCGTGGCTCCTTTATCTTCAGGGGCAATTTCTAAACTATTATCGTAATTAGCTTTTTGTTGGGAAATGGTATAGTTAACAACATCTTTGATTTCATTATCATCAATAAATGTACCTTGAATTCTAATTGGGGTGTTTTCACCTTGAGGCAGGAAGAACATATCTCCTTTTCCTAATAGTTTTTCCGCCCCACTCATATCTAAGATTGTACGCGAGTCAATACTACTAGATACGGCAAACGAAATTCGCGATGGAATATTAGCTTTAACCACCCCCGTAATGACATCGGTACTTGGTCTTTGGGTAGCGACAATTAAATGAATGCCCGCAGCTCTGGCCATTTGGGTAATACGCATAATCGAATCTTCGACTTCTTTCGCCGCCACTAACATTAAGTCGGCCAGTTCATCGATGACCACTACAATATATTCCATATGTTTTAATTTATCATCTTCACTACGTTTTTCATTTTGTTTATCGACATATTTATTATAACCTTTAATGTTTTTCGTTCCACTTTCACTAAAAGTTTCATATCTATCTTCCATAATTTGAACGATTTTCTGAAGAACGATATTAGCTTTTTTAGGATCCGTGACCACTGGCGTAAGTAAATGGGGAACGCCATTATACATCGAAAGTTCAACTTTTTTAGGGTCGACTAAAACGAGTCTTACTTCATTAGGTTTAGTGCGCATTAAAAGTGACACTAACATACTGTTAATACATACTGATTTACCAGAACCCGTACTTCCGGCCACTAACATATGCGGTGTTTTATCAATTTCACAAAAACGCGGTTTACCCATAATGTCTTTACCTAAAGTCACTAATAATTTGTTATTTTTTTTATCTTCAGGCACCATTTCTAATATTTCTCTTACCGTAACAGGGGTCGTAACTTTATTAGGTAATTCAATACCGACGGTTTTTTTACCAGGAATAGGCGCCTGTATACGCACTTCTTTAGCTCCTAGCTCTAAAGCCATCTCTCGATGAATTCCCGTGATTTTACTGACTTTAGTTCCCGATTTCATATCAAGTTCATATTGCGTGACGGAAGGGCCAATATTAGCCGCCACCACTTTACCTTCAATCATAAAGTTATTTAAGACTTGTTCAATATCTTTGACATTTTGTTTAATGGCTTCTTCGTTAGCTTTATTATTAACTTTTTTAGGTCTTGAAAGTAAATTAATTGGGGGCAAAAGATACCCTTTGGTAGAGGTTAAGACAGGAACTTCTGGTTCTTCTGGTTTTAAGGTACCGGCCGTTAAATCTTCAATTGAAGAAATAACTAATTTTTTCTCTTCGGCTGGTTCCGCTTCCTCTTCTTCCTCTTCGTCTTTTTTCATTTTCAATTTAGTTTCTTTAACCGCTTTCATTTTAGCTTTAATAAAGTTTACAGCATCGTAAATTGAAATGCCCGTAAACATGATAATACCACAAATAATAAGAGCGAAACAAACCACATCAGTACCGGCTAAAGTTAACGACATAACGGAAATCGTAGCAAATACAGCCCCGATAATCCCTCCTCCTTGAAGAACTTCCGAACCACTAACAAAGCCCATAAGGTTATTGATGGTTTCGGAAATCACCGCAAAACCTTCTTTACCATGTTCGTTTAACTGGGCAATATAACCGGTGTGGGATAAAATTAAGACGCCTAAAGTAAAGATATAAAATCCAATAAATCTAGACGCTAAAAAATCTGGTAACTCACGTTTTACCATCATATAGACGCCAATAGCTCCGACTAAAAGTAAAAGGGGCGTATACCAAACACCGACTAAAAAGCCGGCGAAACCTCTTATAATATCAGCTACAACTCCAAACGGACAGCAACCGATAATGGCAATTAATATTAAAATAATACCTTTAATCTCAACGCTATAAGCGGCATCTTTTTTCTCAGCTGTTTTTTTCTTTTTCTTTTTTGCCATGTTATGCCTCCCATATTATCTGTTATAATTATATCATATTTCTGCATAAATCTAAACCTTTTTAACCCTTATTTCAGAACAAACACGCTAACTATAAATTAGAGTGTTTTATTTTTTGGAAAGAATTTTCGGTTTTTCCTGACATGTTTTTTTAGCCTTTATATCGAAGATAGTTTTTAGGGTTGGCGTTTTAACATAAGCAGTTTTAGAAAATATCATAATATAGTCCTCATCAATTTGACACCATTCTGAATATCCATTCATTTCTTTGGTAACATAACTGCCAATAATACATTCATTTTCTTCATTTTTAAAAGTTAAAGTTCTGACCCCACCAAATTCGCCTGTTTCATCTTTAGCTAAAATTATATAATCTTGGCCACGATAGAAAACATAAGGCTTATTTGACTCACAAGTAAACATCATACATCCTCCTACATTTTTATTATAACATACCCTTATTTCAATAGCAATTTAATATTTTTTACGGACTTCTTTTTTACCTAATAATGAAGCTTTTTGAATAACCTGTTTGCCATATTTATTTTTAATTTTATCAACCGCTTGATCAAGCTCTTGTTCTTTTTTAAAATTATCATTTTGATCAAACAAAGATGGTTGATAATTAACATCATATGTTAAATCATCTAAGCCTAGGCCTACTAATCTAATCGGTTCATCTTTCCACATTTCATTTAAAAGTGTATGCGCCGTTTCATAAATGGTCGCCATACTATTGGAGGCATTTTTTAGCTTCATTTGATGGGTATAATTTTTAAAATTGGCATTTCTAAGTTGCACGCGCACTACATTCGCATATCTTTTTTCTTGGCGTAACTGACTAGTTAAATTTTCACTAATAGCCTCTAAAATTTCTAAAACTTCTTCTTTATGAATTAAATTATGATTTAAAGTGGTACTGTTACTTAAACCTTTAGTAACCGTTTTATCTTTTTCAATAATGGAATTATCAATACCATTAGCTGATTCAATTAATTTAGCCGCTTGGTTTTTAAAGTAAGGATATAAAAATTCTATTTTAGCGTGGCTTAAATCACCAATTGTCTTAATATTTAAAGCTTTTAATTTATTAGCCGTTTTTTGACCGACAAAAAATAAATTTTCAATAGGTAAAGGCCACATTTTGGTAGGAATTTCTTCATTAAATAAAGTATGAACCCGATCTGGCTTTGTAAAATCCGAGGCCATTTTCGCGCATAACTTACTACTTGCAATACCAATATTCACAGTAAAACCTAATTTGGTTTTAATTTCCTCTTTTAGCTTATAAGCAAAATCTAGCGGATCGCCATATAAGTGTTTAATGGGCCCATAATCTAGAAAACATTCATCAATACTCATTTTTTGAATATCGGGGGTATAGGAACTAATGAGCTCAAAAAGTTTATCACTCATCATTTTATACCATTTATAATTAGGTTTATAGACTTTTAAATTAGGACATTTTCGTCTAGCCATAAAGATAGGTTCTGCGGTAACTACACCTAATTTTTTAATCGGTGTTGATTTAGCTAAGACAATGCCATGACGTTTGTTATCTTCATCGCCAATTATGGCATAAGATTTTCGAATATCATATTTACAACCTTCTTGCAATAACAAAACGGCCGTCCAAGATAAAAAGGCATTATTGACATCGATATGCATAATAATTTTTTCCATTTTTACCACCTATATTTATTATACACCAAAAAAATAAGACCGAAGTCTTATTTACGTTTTTCAATTGATTTTGTCGTTACTTTTGATAAATCAGTTTTGGTTGAGGCGTTAATACTTCGCGTTTCACCAGCTTTCATTGGATCACCAAGATGTCCAAGAAGGGTAATAACTGTCTTACCTTTTTCATCCTTAAGAGGAATATCTACTTCTTCAACGTCAATGCTTTTACCACTGTTATTAGTTACATCCATGGTTAAATGGAAATAGCCATCAGCATCTTTTAAAAGCATAATATTATGGAATGTTAATCCTTCATAAGTTTCTTCTTTGACAATTCCTTCAGCAGTTATAGCTGTAGGTTCTGATTTTTTATCAGTTTTAGCTTTGTCTTTATTACCTATAAATAGTACAATTGCCGCCACTAAAGCAATAATAATGACAGCTACAACAATAGCAATAGCAATTACTTTTTTATTGACAACGACCTTTTTATCCATGTTATCCTCCTATCTTATAATTATATTATAACCAAATTTATAAGATTTTGCAATAAAAATATAAAATTAATTATTGGCTTCTTCCATCGCGGCTACTTCTAACTTTTTATTACTATGAATTAAAGTTAAAGAACCTGCAGTTTGATAATCTAAATCTTCTTTATATTCAATATCAAAATCAACCTTATAAGCCTCTTCATCATTGTTTTCTCCATATTTAAAGGCCTTTTTCTGAGGAGCAGTAGTAGATACTTTAGTCACTACTGGTAAAGCTTGATTACGATTGTTATATAAGTTGCTTTGAACATTTTTATATATTGAGCTAGCCGCTAATTTAGTGAAATCTGATTGGAAATCTTTATAGACAAATTGAATGCCGCCGACATCGTTTTTGTTAATCTTATTATCTAAATTAAAGAAATCTGCTACAAATAATTTAGTAGCTAAATCAGCATATTTTTCTTCATCAATCTCATCAGCTTCTAAAACTTCTTTTAACTCTTTAAATAACTCTTTATAATATTTAGTGGCATTACTATTAAGGGTATAATCATATCCTTCAATGGTATCGACACTTTTAATTTTTATTGTATTATCTTCCTTGTCTCTAGTCAAAAAGATAATTAAACCAACAACTATGGCAATAATTACTAATAAAATTATCACAAATTTGGTCACTTTTTTCTTACTTATTTTTCTTTTAACCATTTTTCTTCTCCTTTAAAACTTCTTTACTTTCATTTGTCTTTTTAATTAAATCATGAACAATGATATCATTTGAGGTGGTTACTTCTAGTTCCGCACGATTACTATAATTTGCAATATAATCGGTTCCAATAGCGGCATTTTGATCTAATAAGATGCCTTCGTCATTTTGACTATCATAATACATTTTATCCGTGATCCAATTACCATTTGGAAATACGACAAAGTTTTCATCAGTACTAAAGATATCATGACCTAAAGCATAAGGACTATGAAAGCCTAACATATTACCTAAAGTTGGCATAACATCATACATACCCATGACTTTTTTAATTTCTTTTTTAGCTTGTTTATCTTTAGTCCAAATGATAAATGGGACCTTACGATTAAGTTCATAATCATATTTGGTAAATTCTTTGTAATGAGGATCATCTTCTTCATATCTAGAATCGGTTTCGGGATTATAGTTATAATAACGATTATATTCACTACGTTTTATTTTCGCATCATGGTCACCATAGATAACTAAAATTGTATTATCTAAAAGTCCCGCTTCATCTAATTCGGCAACAAATTCACCAATAGCGGCATCGGCATAATGAGCCGTTGTAAAATAATCACCTAAAGTAGTTCCTTTTAAATAATCATTAACGACTTCTTCGTTGACGCCCGTTTCAGGATTGGTTCTAGTATATTTATAAGTTAAATCTAAATCGGTCGTATCCTCAAGACCCGTAAATGGTGTATGGTTCGTAAGCATTAATAAAACGCCATACCAATTTTCATGTTTTTCATTAATTTTTTTGATTTTTTCCGTACTTTGTTTAAAGAATGATTTATCGTTTAAGCCTAGACCAATAATGTCTTCTTCGTTTATTTTATAGTCGTTCGTGTGATTATAGAATTTATCATAACCTAAATGTTCATGCATGACATCACGATTCCACATACTGCCCCTATTAGCGTGCATACTAAAGGTATAGTAGTTTTGTTCTTTTAATAATTTCGGAATAGTGACAAATTCACGATCCCAATAACTAACAAAAACGGTTCCATTACTAGCTGGTAATAATGAAGTGGCAAAAGTAAATTCACTATCACTACTCGTACCGACACTTTCCTGAGCATAAAAGTTTGAAAAATATAAGCCTTCTTTAGAAAGTTTTTTTAAGTTTGGCGTTAAAGCCTTGCCATTAATGGAAGTATCTAATAAGAAATTTTGAATGCTTTCCGCATGAATGACAATGACATTTTTGCCTTTATATTTATCGGTATATTTATTTTTAGTTTGTTCTGACGGATACTTTTCATAGTAATCTCTAAAGTTCTTAGCCGCTTCATCATAGCCGAATAATGGACTGATTTGTGGTTTTAAAGAAGCAATTAAATCATTAGCTTGATAAACATAGACGCCAAATTTCATAACGACATATTCCCGATTCCACTGTTTGTAAATACGGCTGATATCGGTTGATGTTAATGTAGTTAGAAAGCAGCCTAACATAATCGCGCTTATCACCATTACTTTTAAGAAAGTAAAACGTGATTGTTTTTTACCTGTAACACTATCATAATAGCTGGTATTTTTTAATTTTTTATTAACGATAATTAAAAGAATGGGACCTAAAATATAACTAAAATCTTTTATTTCGACAATTGTATTTAAAGCATCACCAACGCCAAATATCTGCATTGACGTAGCTAAAAGGGAAAATGAAGTAAAGGAAACATAGTTAGTATAATAAGCCGAATTAATCACGCAGATAGCCGTAAAAATAATCGACCATGTCATTAAATATTTAAAACGATGTTTAGCTTTAACCAAATAAGCAAAGGCGCCAACTAAGAAAATAACGGCGGCATCCGCTAACATGGGACTGATAGCTAAACCATTTTTAACGGTAAAAATTCGTAAAAATAAAGCTTCGATAAAGGCCGTTAAAACAAAGGTAATAAATAACGTATTATGTTTTAAATAATGACGCAGATCTTTAAGAAATTTTTTGAAAAAATGTTTGATATGCGTTTTTGCTTTTACTAACTTTCCCTTCATAAGTCACCTCTACATATACTATATAATTATAACACGTTTTTCATATAAAAAAAAGTGGTTTTTAACCACTTTTTGCTAGAAAATAGCCTTTTAAATAGGAGATTCATTACCATATAATACTGCTCGCGTTCCCATGAAACC
>CANQAO010000051.1 GCA_947589375.1 uncultured Bacilli bacterium
TTGATACAATAATCAAATATACTAATTTATCTAAAGCCGAAATAGAAAACTTGAAATAGAGTTTTCTTTTTATATATCTTTCGAATATATTACTTATACATTAAACATAAAAAGAGAATTTCTATGTAAACAAAAAATAAAAGCAATTTTTAAATGTCAAATAGATGTTTATAAATGCCAAAACAAAGTATAATAAAGGTAAGATATATCTATGAAAAATAATTGAAATATGATAAAATGTTATTATAAAGGAGCTGTTATTTATGAAGAAAGCTAGCTATATTGATAAAGATGGCAATCCTGTGAATGAACAATTTGAAAGTAAAAAAACATTTTTAAATATTTTCTTTATTATTGGAACAATAGTTCCTTTAATAATTATCGGTTTTCTCATTTATACAATGGTAGATAATAATAAATGTTCTAAAATATATGATGCAATTAAAAAAGCCACCTTAGAATATATGAAAGATGAAGGAAACACACCAAGTTATGAGGGTGAAAGTACAACAGTAAGTATGAATAAACTTTACACAGAACATTTCTTAAGCAGTGCCAGTACCAATGATCGTATGTGCAGCGGTAAAGTGAAAGCAACTAGGTATAAAAGCAAATTAGTTTATACTTTAGATGTTAATAGTTGTGATACTTGCTCTGTTAATACTCGTTATAATGATTGGAGTGCAGAACTTAGTTATTTACCAGCTGATAAAACTATTGTGGATGTAATTCCATATTATAATTATTATGAAAGACAAGTTTCGGCTACTGATTGGTCGAAAGATTATACAGCTGATCAAATAAATAATAAACAATCTAAATATGGTGTTAAAATGCCAAAAGAAGAATTTATAAAGGAACTTCCTGAAGTGCCTAAAGAAGGTAATATTGCCGAAGTTCAACAAGAACAAAAAATACAATATCGTTATAAAGATGCAGAGTGGAAATGGTATGACATTCCCGGAAACTATTCAGAGTTTTCTTCAGAACAACCGGATGGTTATACAAATAAAGATGAAAACACTAGAATTTATACTTCTTGGACCCAATATTCTTTGGACCATCCAGATGAAAAAGAATATCGAAATATTGAGCAAGCCACAGGTTATAAATGTTATTATGAAGAAAATGGTGAAAAAAAATATATAAACAATGGAAAATATACACCATATGCAGATATAGACCATCAAAAATATGACCACTGCGATACCGAAACCAGCCCATTATATCGCTATCGTGATGCATTATGGCGTTGGTATAATGGTACGCCTAGACATTATTCATCTTTATATTCGCGAAAACCACCAGGTTATAATTATCGTGATGATGGTACTAAACAAGAAACCTTATGGACTGCATGGTCAGATAAGTCAGCCTTAACTTTAGACAATAATAGTTATCGCACGGAAGAGACTAGAATCTTAACTAGATACCGATATATATATGAAATTTTATCATTACCGATTTTAGAAAAACCGCTAAATAGACAGGCCTTTACAAAAGAAATTTCTAAGCAGCTTCAGAACTATGGGGAAGACGAAATTATTACTATTCCCGATTTTGCAACTTTCGAAAATTATAAGATAGAAGTTAGTTATAAATTCAAATACCGAAAAAGATGATGTTAAATCATCTTTTTATAATGGAAAATCATCAACATCAGGATTAAAATAATTTTGATTACGATTAATCGCGTATATAGTTTTTATCGTGTCCAAAATTAATTCATTATCCATGTCGCTATTTAAAATATCAGATAAAGATAAAACGCCTGATATTTTTTTATTTTTTGTAATAACTAATCTTTTTATTTTATGTTTTTTCATAAGTTTAAGCGCTTCTATTACACCTTTATCTTCTTCGATTGTTATGACATTTTGATTCGCATAACTTTTAATTGGCGATAACCCACTAGCCATATCACACACTAAATCACGATCAGTAACTACCCCATAAAGTTCATTGTTATCCATGATTAAAATAAAACCCACATCCCAAACTTTCATTAGATTAGATACAAATAAAATATTATCATCAAGCTCACATGTTATTAAATTTTTAGACATAATATCTTTTATTTTCACTATCAGTCACCTAATTATATTTTGGACTGATTTACTATAGTTATTCATATAAATTAGTATGAGAAGAATTAAAGTTAAAAAACCAAAAACAAATAAATTTACAAAAAGCAATATTTTAATTATTGGGATTATTTTAATTGTGCTGTTAATTATTGTTATTTTTAACTTTTTAAATAAAAAATCGTCACCAATTATTATGAATTATGCCGAAATGGAAGCTAAAAAATTATCTAGTATTATCATTAATAAAGCGATTTCTAAACATATTACCGAAAAGGTTGCCAGTACGGAATTGTTTGAAATTACCAAGGAAGATAATGGAGAAATTAGATTAGTAGATTTCAACACCACATTAGTTAATAAGTTTCTAACCGAAACGACTAATAGTGTTCAAATGAATTTAAGAAATATTGAAAAAGGGGATATTGATGCTTTAGAATTTTCCGATAGTGTTTTAACTACTTATGATAAAGAAGATTTAGAAAAAGGTATTATCTATGAAGTCAGTAGTGGCGTTATTTTTGGTAATCCCTTACTGGCTAATGTTGGTCCTAAAATTCCCGTTAAAATAAATTTAATTGGGGATGCTACTAGCTATGTATCTACAAACCTTAAAAATTATGGGATAAATAATGCTTTAATTGAAGTTTATGTCAATTTAAAAATAAGTGAAAAAGTAATTTTACCTTTTTATAATAAAACGATTAACGTTGCTACTAAAGCGCCAGTAGCTATTAAAGTAGTTACCGGAACCGTCCCGAAATATTATTCTAATGGTCTTAATCAAAGTACACCATCTTTATCGATACCAATCGAAGAAAAAGAAAAAAATAAATAGTGAAAAATATGTTATAATGTAAGAGGTGGTGCAAATGAAAAAAATACATATTAATAATAAAGAATATGAACTTATTAAAGAATATCGCGATGGCTTTGATCAAACTGAAGTAGAAAACAAATTAACTGAATATTTTGACCCTTACGATTATATCTTAGGCGATTGGGCTTATGGAAAACTTCGTTTAAAAGGTTTTTGTGCGAAAAATAATAAATTATTTAAAGATATCAATGACTATGATAACATTGATGATTACATCAAAAACAACTGCGCCTATAATTGTAAATATTTTATCTTAAAAAGAATTATAGATAAATAACGCCTTATTGACAAGTGTTTAAAACACACATATAATGAGAATGGGTGGTATTATGGAACTTAAAAATCCTTTATATCAAAATATTGGTATCCATGTTATCAATACAATTTTTACGATTGATAAAGGCCAAGTCAAAGTTTTACTTATTAAAAGAACTAATGAACCATATAAAGGCATGTGGTCATTAGTTGGTGGGACCATGTATAACAATGAAAAACTTATCGATGCTGCCGCTAGAGAATTAAAAGAAAAGGCCAACATTGAAAATATAAAGTTAATAAAATCGGAAATATTTGATGATTTAAAGCGCTCCCCACTTTTACGAATGATAGCTGTCAGTTATATTGGTATGGTTGATATTGATAAAGTAAATGTGATGAAAAAAACTACCAAAACTAGTGATGCTGAATGGTTTAGTTTAGATAATATTCCCACTTTAGCTTATGATCACAATGAAATTTTAACTTCTAGTACCGAAAAATTAAAAGATTTAATTTTAACATCCGATATTTTAAAAACTTTATATCCTAAAGGTTTTACCATTCCCGAAATTCATAAAGTGTTTGAAAGTGTTTTAGATAAAAAGTTAGATCGTCGTAATTTTCGCAAAAAATTACTTTCATCAGGACTTATAGTTGATACTAATAAAACTATAAATTTCGAAGGACGAAAGCCTGCTAAGTTATATAAATTTAATGCGAAAAAAGATAAAAAACTATTTTAATTATATAAAATTGATTTGAAATTATGATTGGACAAATCCAAGGTATTAGGTTATGATTTTAATGCATAAGTGAAAAATTATGCATAAAATGTTATAGCCGCTATTGTCAAAAGCGGTGAAATTCCAGAAATTGAGACTTAAAAAAGTATAGCTAGAAAATTCTAGCTATTTTTCTTTTAAATAGTTTCTTTGGTAATTTTATGAAATACTCTTTATTAGCTTTAAAAAAAATAAATAAAATGTTATAATGAATAAAGATAGGAGGCTAGAATATGGAACTTAAAGAATTATTAGAAATTTATAACAACTATCAAACTAGAATTAATGATTTATGGAGGTCTCTTTGACACAAATGAAAATCAAAACCATTTAAAAGAATTAGATGAACAAATGAAAGACGAAAACTTTTGGAATGATAAAAGAAAAAGTGAAAATATTATTTCCGAGTATAATAGTCTTAATAGTCTATTTAAAAAGACTCAAGAGTTAAAAGAAGAAATTGAACTTTATAATGAACTCCTTAAAGAAGATCAAAGTGAAGCTTTAAAGGCTATAGAAGACTTTGATCAGCGTCTTTCTGATTTAGAAATACAAATAATGTTAAATGACCCTTATGATAAAAACGATGCTGTTTTAGAAATTCATTCCGGGGCTGGCGGAACCGAAGCTTGTGATTGGGCTAATATGCTTTATCGTATGTATTCTAGATGGTGTGAAAAACAGCATTACAAATTAGAAGAAATCGACAAACAAGAAGGCTTAGAAGCTGGTATAAAAAGCATTTCTTTAATTGTTAAAGGGCATAATGCTTATGGATATTTAAAAGGTGAAAAAGGCATTCATCGGTTAGTTAGAATCTCCCCTTTTGATAGTAATAAACGAAGACATACTTCTTTTGCCGCTGTTGAAGTTACTCCAGTTATCGATGAAAGTGTTGATTTAGATATCGATGAAAAAGATTTAAGAATTGATGTGTATCGTAGTTCTGGTCCAGGTGGTCAAGGCGTTAATACGACCGATAGTGCGGTTCGAATTACGCACTTACCTACCAAAATAGTAGTCACTTGTCAAAGTGAAAGAAGCCAGATACAAAATAAAGAAAGATGTATGCAGATTCTTAAAAGTAAACTTCTAAAAATTAAAGAAGATGAAAAAAATTTGGAACTTCAAAAACTTAAAGGCGATCAAAAAGAAATTAATTTTGGTTCTCAAATTAGAAGCTATGTTATGTGTCCTTATACTTTAGTTAAGGATCACCGAACGAATGCCGAAGATGTTAATGTAAATAAAGTATTAGATGGCGATATTGATAAATTTATAAAAGAATATTTAAAGGAGAATTAATATGGTACTAAAAGAGGCGTTTGACAGCAATAACATTGTTAAAGAAATTTATAACAACGATAAATTAAAACGTTATTCATTATTTTTCATTGGTGTTTTAATTCAAGCTCTAGCATTTAATATTTTTATCTTACCAAGTAACATGTCATTTGGTGTCAGTGGTATTGCAATCGTGTTAAACTATCTATTTAAAATTTCGCCGGCTTATGTTATTTTAATAGCTAATATTCTGTTAATTATTGCGAGTCTAGTTTATTTAGGCAAAGAAGTAACTAGTAAGACCATTGTCGGCGCGATTTTATATCCCTTGTTAGTTCAGCTTACAATTTTTGCCCCTAAGATTATTGATTTAGGTGGCACTGAACCAGTTATAATTGCCTTATCAGGAGCCGTATTATATGGCTTTGGAACCGGTTTGGTTTTAAAAGCTGGTTATACGACAGGGGGCTCTGATGTTATAAAACAAATACTCGCCCAATATTCGAAAATGTCATTAGGTAAAGCGACACTTTATGTCGAAGGGACGATTGTCATTTCTTGTTTAATCGTCTTTGGCTGGCAAGCTTTTATCTATTCAGTTATTTCTATTTATTTAATCGGTCTTATTACCGATAAGGTAATTTTAGGAATTTCTAAATATAAAACTTTCCAAATTATTACTAGTAAAGATAAAGAAGTTAAAAAATTTATCTTAAATGAACTGCATTATGGAGTGACAATCTTAGATAGTCATGGCGGTTTTACAGGTAATAAAAACAAAGTGCTTTTATGTATCGTACCGACTAAAAAATATTTTATGTTAAAAGAAGGGATCACCCATATTGATGAAAAGGCTGTCTTTATTATTACCGATACTTATGAAGTGAAAGGCGGCGAAGAGAAAGAAGGATGATGTATGGAATTAATTAGTTTAACCAATGTTAGAAAAACTTATAAAACTGGGGTTACCGCTATTCAAGATTTAAATTTAAGCATTGATAAAGGACAATTTGTCTTTATTATCGGTTCTACGGGTTGCGGTAAAAGTACCTTAATAAAAATGCTTTATCGTGAAGAAAAACCAACTTCAGGTCGCATTATAGTTGGTGGAGTTGATGTCGGCAGACTTCGAAATGGTAAAGTTTATAAAATCAGAAGAAAAATTGGTGTGGTTTTTCAAGATTATAAATTACTACCTAAATCAACCGTTTATGAAAATGTGGCTTTTGCTTTAGAAATTTTTGGAGTTCCTAAAGCCAAAATTCACGCTAAAGTAGTTAAGGTTTTAGAACTAGTTGGTTTAAAAGATAAGATTAAAAGTTATCCCCAACAGTTATCTGGTGGGGAACAACAACGTGTCGCTATTGCTAGAGCGATCGTTAATGGACCTAAACTTTTAATCTGTGATGAACCGACTGGAAACTTAGATCCCGAAACCAGTATGGAAATTATGAGAGTCTTAGAAGAGATTAATAAATTAGGGACGACAATTATTATGGTTACCCATAGTATTGATATCGTTAAAGCCCTTAATAAAAGAGTTATTGTTTTAGACGAAGGCAGGGTTATTAAAGATTATAAAGAAGGGACGTATAGATAATGAAAATATTTAGAATTATTAGTCGAAATATTCGTGATGCCTTTAAAGGTGTCTTTAGAAATTTTTCCCTTTCCCTTGCGTCTATTTCATGTATAACCATAACTCTTATCGTGGTAGCGGTATCCATTGTATTATCATATAATGTGGAAAATTTTACTAAATTAGTTGAAAAAGATGTTACCATTGTGGCTTTTTTAAACAATGATTTAAAAGAAGAAAATATCGAAGACATTAAAAATCAAATAAGTTCCATTGATAATGTCGAAAAATATGAATTTATTTCGAAGCAGGATATTACCAAAGATATGATGGAATCATCAGATATCTTTGCGAGTATTATGAAAGATTGGTCAGATGCGGAAAATCCAATTCAAAGCACTTTCCAAGTCAAAGTTGAAGACATCAAACATATTGATAAGGTTGCTAAAAAAATAAAAAAAATCGAAGGTGTGACTTTAGTTAAATATGGGGAAGGCATGGTAGAACAATTAGTATCCGTTTTCGATATCGTCCATAAAGTTTGTATTATTTCCGTAATCGCTTTAATTTTAGTAACGGCTTTTCTAATTTCCAATACGATTAAAATTACTATTAATTCAAGACAAAGAGAGATTAGTATTATGCGTTTAATTGGGGCTTCTAATTTAAACATTAGAATTCCATTTATCATTGAAGGTTTAATTTTAGGCGCTTTAGGCTCTATTATTCCAATTATTTTAACGATTTATGGTTATGAAGCTTTGTATAGTAATTTTAATGGCCAATTATTCTCACCATTTATCAAACTTTTAAATCCAACTCCATTTGTCTATACTATTTCCCTTGCTTTATTAGGTATTGGTGTTTTAGTTGGTATGTTTGGTTCTTGGCGAGCTGTGCGCAAACATTTAAAAATATAAAAAAAATTCT
>CANQAO010000052.1 GCA_947589375.1 uncultured Bacilli bacterium
AATTTCTTTTGTGTGCAATAATTTGTATTATTAATCTACTTTCAAAAAGGTCTTGACAAAAAATAGTTAGTCACCTACTTATTATGATAAACCTTATCCAAAACACCATTTATCATTTTACGCACACTATCATCACTATATATTTTCGCAAGCTCAATCGCTTCATTAATAGCCACTACTTCCGGTGTATCAGTATATAAAAGTTCAAAAATTCCCATTCTTAAAATGGCACTATCGGTATTACCTAATCTATCGATAGTCCATCCATCTAAATATTTATTGGCTATTTGATCAATCTCATCTTTATAAGTGATAACTCCGTAAACAATTTCTTTGATAAATTCATTGTCAATTTCGGAAACTTCACTAATCACTGCATCTGTATCAAATTTAATGTGATTTTTATTATAAATTTCGATTTGATACAAAATAGTCATACATAGTTTTCTAAGTTCGCTTCGATTTTTTTGCACACCTATCACCACTATCATTATATCATATTCTGTTTTATCTATGAAGAGTTTTATTTTGTTTTTTTAGCGCTTCATCATAGATGTTAACTAAACTTTCGGTAAATTCATCTTGCGAATATTTAGCTAAAGTATCTTCAGCAATATATTTTCTATCAAAATGTACTTTACCATTTAAAACATCCAATACCTTTAAAGCTAATTCATGGTAATTTTCTTGTTCGAAAAGCAGACCTGTTTCTTTTGTTAAAATATCGGGAATACCCCCAGAATTAGTTCCAATAACTGGTGTTCCGCAGGCTAAAGCTTCAATTACTACTAAACCAAAAGCTTCATTTCTAGATGGCACTAGAGAAACATCGGCGATACTATAAAGCTTTCTTAAAATTTCATGAGGTCTATTTTTAATAAATACTACATTTTTTAAATTCAATGTTTTAGCTAGCTCATTCATCTCATTAAATAATTCGCCATCGCCAGCTAAAATTGTTAAAGTATCATCATTTTCGTAAATTTTAGCGGCTTTAAGTAAAATATCAA
This sequence comes from uncultured Bacilli bacterium, assembly GCA_947589375.1. Classification (GTDB taxonomy): domain Bacteria; phylum Bacillota_I; class Bacilli_A; order RF39; family UBA660; genus Coprosoma. The sequence continues at coordinate 1,011 of CANQAO010000052.1, forward strand.
TGCCTTTAAAATGCGTAAATTTACCAGCAAAAGATACGATTTTATCATAATGTTTATTGATACCAAATTCTCTTAAAAATTCATCTTTATTAACTTTTTCAGGATAAATAATATCAGCATTATAGCCATTGGGAATTAAAATAACTTTATCTTTTACACTCTCAAAACATTCACAAACTAAATCTGAATTTTCTTTAGAAATGGTAATAATCGCCTGGGCATGATTGGCCGCTTCTTCAGCTATTTTACGAAAACGCTGACTTTCCTTATAACCAAGAAGGTCAGTTCCATGAGCAGTAATAATTAAGGGAATATTATATTTGCTGGCAATATAAGGTAAAATCCAAATGTGTCCAGCATGGATAATATCTGGTTGAAAATTATCTATTTCTTCTTTAATGGCTTTATCAAAGGCTTCAACATATAAATCTAACTGCTTATCAGTTAAATCATAAAATGTCTGTGTGCTTCTAGGATGTGTCGTAAAACATGGAAAATTAAAAGGTAATTCGCCTTCAATATGACTCCCACCTTGAAAATAAACCGGATGAATTTTGATGTTGTCTTCTTGATTAGAAACAACTTCATTTTCAGGCATAATAATACAAACATCATGCCCTTTTTTGATTAAAGATGCCGCAATATTTTTAGTATAAACTCCGCTACCTGAGCCTGTTAATGGAAAATGATTTAAAAGTAAAATACGCATATTTTTCACCTCTTAATAATCAAACTCTTTTATCTTTAAAATAAGCAAAATCATTTAATAAACTTTTCCCCTTGACCTTGAAATAATCTAATGATATAAAATAGATTTAAATAAACAAATAAAATAACGAAAAAAGTCCAACCAACGACGGGAATAATTATGCCTAAAAGCCATGGATAAGGATATCTATACATATCTTTACCAGGAACATCTAACTTTAACGATACTTTAACTGTAACCTCAATAATTAATACAAATAGCATTACAAAAGCTGGAAACATTAAAAATAAAATTCCAAGGGCCCAATAATACCACTTAGTATACCAGGCATCTTTATCATAGACTTTTAAAAGACCACCTAAAAACAAAGTGGAAATACCTCCAGTTAGAATGGTTAAAAGTAACCAGAACCACCAAAAAGATCTTTTTAATAACATATATGCCTCCTATTAAAAAGAAGATAACTGCTTATCTTCTACTTGCAACTGCCTTTACCTGGAGAAGAACCTTCAACATATTCTTTATCCATCATACCACAAGATGATTTGACCATAGAATCATGTAAATATCCACCTAACAATTTAACTAAACTAACAACAATCACACTAACTACAGCGATAATTAATAAATACTCAACAAGGGCTTGACCTTTGTTATTTAATCTTTTCATACATATCCTCCTATGAATCATCTACAATATAATTGTAGCTTTTTTTACATAAAAAATCAAGTTATTCCTCCTAATTTCAAGAAAAAGATGTCAAAATCAAGGAAATATGTTATATTATTGATGGTGATTGATGTGGAAATTAAAAGTTGTAAAACCCATTTTGAAAAATTTAAGGGTCTTATGTTTAAAAAAGACTTTGATTATGCTTTAAAATTAAGATGTAATGGTATTCATACCTTTTTTATGAAAAAAAACATCGATGTTATTTTAACTGATAAAGATAACAAAATTTTAAAAATATATTATAATGTCAAACCTAACCACATCATTGGCCCTAAAAAAAATGTCTATTATACTTATGAATTTCCAATAAATAGCCATAAATATCAAATTGGTGACAAAATTAACCAGTAATTATAATATTATTAAGTTGAGGTGATATAATGATCGTTAAAGATATATTAGCAGTAAAACATACGAATTTAATAAATGGTGATGAAAATGCCAAAATCAATCATTTTTCTATTAGTACCAATGATATTAAAGGTACAACTATTTTTATTCCCCTAAAGGGTAATACTGATGGGCATGATTATATTTTAAATGGTGTTAAAGCGGGAATTGCAGGATTCTTTGTAATGAATGGTCATGAAGATATTATTAAAAAAGCCCTTAAAATAAATAAAAATTTAATTATTATTGAAGTTAAAGATTCTTTAACTGCCCTTCAAGAATTAGCCGCAAAAACCAGAGCTAAATTAGACGTGCCGGTTATTGCTTTAACTGGTAGTTTTGGTAAAACGAGTCAAAGAGAAATGATTTTAAGCGTTTTAAAGCAAAAATTTAAAGTTTTAAGTACTACTGGTAATTACAACAATCATATTGGTATGCCCCTTACTTTAGTTAATTACAAAAATGAAGATATCATTTTATTAGAACTAGGCACCAATCACATGGGCGAAATTGCTTTCTTAAGAGACATTTGCAAACCGACCATTACTTTAATTACCAATATCGGCACAGCGCATATTGGTAACTTTAAAAACTTAAATAATACTTTTAAAGAAAAAACTAGTATTGCTTTAGGATCTAAATATTTCTTACGTAATTTAGACGATGAACGCCTTAAAAAATTTAAACCTAAAAATGTTCAAATTATCGATTATGGAATTAAAGAAGCTAATATTACTAACATAATTTATGGCAAAAAAAATCGTTATACGATTGCTTTAGCTGGCAAAAGTTATAAAATAACGATTAATAGTAATGTCGATTATTTAATTAACTATTCCATTTGTGCATTAAAAATAGGCCTTTTACTCAAAATGAACATTAAAGATATCATTATTGGTATCAAAAATTTTGAAGGCACGAAAGGACGTATGCATCGTATTGAAATTGGCAAAAACATTATCATCGATGATTGTTATAATGCTTCTTATGAAACGATGATTAATGGTCTAGAATATTTTAACAAAGAAAAATGTCCTCATAAAATTGTTGTTTTAGGTGACATTTTAGAACTGGGACGAAAAAGCCGTCAAATTCACAAAGACATTGCTAATTACATTATCAAAAATAATCTATGCTTTGAAGAATTTCATTTAGTTGGCAGTCAAATGTACAAAGTTTATAAAATACTTAAAGCTAAAAAATATAATGTTTTCTATTATAAAACCGCTAGCGAAGTAGATAAAAATATTTTTAATGATAAATCAGTTTATTTAAAATCTTCTCATGGTACTGGTCTATATACCTTAGTTCCTGAAAATAATGCACATTAAAACCCTTTGAAATCAAAGGGTTTTTTTGAGTTAAAATATTTATAATGCCAATAAGGTTTTTAGATATATTATCGTTATGTTTATCTTATTTTATTTAAGGAAGAAATGAATAAACAAAAAATATCTCTTTATTATAATTTTTTACCATTTTATAGTGATGAGTCTTCATCTAAAAATTTTAATTCTGACATATTTTGAATATCAATGCCTTTTCTTCTATAAAGTTCTGATGTATTTAATGATACTATCTCATAATCTTTTAAATCTAAAAGCTCGATTAGTTCTGATGTAACATTTTCATCATCACATTCTATTTCCATATATGGATCAAGTAAAGGCCATATATCTATTTCTATCTCCGCAGTTTTATAAGTATAGCTTATTCTATTTTTTTCTTGATAATTTCTTCTAGCGAGGCCCATTCCTTCAAGTAATAAGTTAGTTTCTTCTAATGAATTAGTGTTAATTTCTGTTTCTAATACCCTTTGAATATTACTATGTTCTTTTTCTAAAACATGTTTTACTGTAAGTTCTACTTTGTCATTAGATTTTCTTAATCTTACCCATTTATTAGGATTAATTAATTTATCTTTAACTAAATCTTCTAATTCTTTATTTTGAACAAGATCAATAATTTCATTTTTTGGTAATTCTACGATATCTTCTAAAACTTTAAGGTTATGTTTTTTCAAAATATTATTTAGATCTTTATCACATACTAAATCTTCTAATTCTAAACATAAGGTTTTTAGTTTAATAAGATTAGTATTAAATAATAGTTCATTATCACTATTTAAAAGTTCCTTGATTTCTAAAAATCTATAATATAAAGTTGGGACATCATAAGTAAATATCTTTTGATTTTTTTCACCTTTAAATGTAGCTTTGATTGATTCTAATTTTTTCTGCATATCTTCAACATTAATATTTAAAATTTTAATTTCTTTTTCAAACTTGGCCATTATATTGTACCCCCTATTATTATCTATTTTCTCTGTATACTGCTAGTGCTTCTAACATTTCGCCAACTATTGTTTTATTCCTTTTATTTAATGAAATACTATCTTTAAGTATTTGCTCTAATTCTGATAATTTAATATATTTTAATTCAAAATTTCCATTCTTTTCATTTTCGGTTAAATTTGCAAAATCCAAATTAGGTTTTTCATCAGTTTTTATCTCATAATAATAGTATTCATAACTATTATTAATTCCTACTTCTGGATAATCTTTACAAATTTGGACTATTTTATAAAATGGAATCATTTTAGAATTTGGAATTATTATTCCTGTTTCTTCTTTTATTTCTCTTTTAATTGCCTCTTCTAATGTTTCATTCTTTTCTACATGCCCACCAACAAAATGATAAGAATTATTAGAAAAAACTAAAAGCGCTTCATCTTTAGAATTAATTAATATGATTTTTACTCTTTTAATAGTATCATTTATATCTTTTTCTTCAAGATTATCATAATTATATATTTTTGTTTTCATAATTTTTACTCCAATTTTATAAATAAAGTTCCATCATAAGTAAATAATAATCAATTTTAGTGCGATCAGGAACGATATTTAATTCTTCATAAAATTTTGAAATATATTCTTCTCCGTAGTTTCTTTTTATTGATTTTTCACAAATAGCAAGATCAAACCATTTATCAGCCACTCCACATTCGCCAACATCTATAAAACCAGAGAAATGATTATTATGGGCAAAGATATTAGGTAAACTGGTATCGCCATGAGAAAAACATAATTCTTCTTCAAATTTGTTTTCCTTTAAAAACTTTATTATATTTTCTAAAGATTGATATTTTTCTAATGTTTCAGGTTTTAAATCTCCTTTTTTTATTAAATTGTTTTTAACATTGTTTTCAATCAAATTTAATTTATAATCAAGAGAAACATTAAAAGGACAATCTTTGATATCCACATTGTAAATATTTTCAAAAGCTTCACCAATTATTTTTAAAGCTAATTTTGGATTATTTACATATTCATCAGAACAAACCATTTCGCCTTCTATGCTTTCAGTAATCAAAAATTCGGTATTGTCATTTGTTTCATAAAAAGTAATTTTAGGTACTAAAAGTTTACCATCTAACCATTTTAATTTTTCGTATTCACTTGTAAGCATACCCTTTTTAGCCATTTTTAAGAAATATATTTTATCTTGTTTTTCAATTTTTAAAACTTGTGAATCAGAACAACCTATACTAATTTCTTCGGTGTTACTATTTTCTAGAAACTTTGAAACTTTATCAGTAAGTTCATAATTGAAATTCATATAAATTACCTCCTTCTAGGTGCTTGTTTAGTTTTTTTTAGTGTTTTTTCCTTTTGTTCTTTATAATAATCATAATTACCTAAATATTCATTAAAGGTTTCATTTTCAATATTTATAGTTCGTTCAGCTAATTTATTTATGAAAAATCTATCATGAGAAATGAATAATATTGTACCTCGATATTCATTAAGTGCCTCTTCAAGCATTTCTTTAGTATCAATATCAATGTGATTAGTTGGCTCATCTAAAATAAGTAAATTTGCTTTTTTTTGAATTAATTCGAATAATTTTAGTCTTACCTTTTCACCACCAGATAGAGTTCCCACTCTTTTAAATACATTTTCTCCATAGAATAAGAACTTTGCCAATGAAGATCTTAAATGAGTTTCAGTACCATTATAAAATTTTCTTGCAACCTCAAGAACTGTATCATTATCATTACTAAACCTAATTTCTTGTGGTATGTAGCCTACGCTTACATTACTTCCTATTTTTATTTCACCACCACAAACATTATCACCATTTAATATACCTTTGACAAAAGTAGATTTACCAGTTCCGTTTTTTCCCATCAAACATACTTTTTCTCCATAATTTAATGAGAAATTAGCATCATTCAATAAAACTTTATCACCAGCTATCATATCTAAATGATTAACCTTCAAAACTTCTTTACCGGAACGACCATCTATTTCAAAATCTAATGGTAATTGTTTTTTAGAATCCGGTTTATCTAATAGTTCCATTTTTTCCAATCTCTTTTCAATACAAGCAGCTCTTCTAAAGAAACGTGGATTATCGCCTCTTTCTCCCCATTCTTTAAGCTTTTTTATAGTTGCTTTCATTGCTTCTACCTTTTTTTGCTGATTCTTATATTCATCAAACTCAGCTAAGGCTCTTCGTTCGCTTTCTTTAAGATAATAAGAATAGTTTCCATAGTAAACGTCATCTTTACCTTTGTCAATAAAAATTGTTTACTTAGCAACCTTATCTAAAAAATAACGATCGTGTGAGCTAATAATAATTGTGCCTTTATAATTTGAAAGAAAATTCTCAAACCATTCTAAGGTTTCAATATCTAAATGATTGGTTGGCTCATCTAATAATAAAACATCTGGATTACTAATAATTAATGAAGCTAAATTTACAATCGTTTTTTCACCACCTGATAAAGTGTTGAATTTTCTTGTAAGCATATTATCAGATATTTTAAAACCACCACATATTTTACTAATTTTTTCATCTAGTTCATATCCGCCCATATTCATAAAGTGTTCTTGTAATTTTCCA
>CANQAO010000053.1 GCA_947589375.1 uncultured Bacilli bacterium
CCCCCCAGCTTGTCAAGTGTTTTTTTGTTTTTTTGAAGTTAACAATTAGTTAATTTTATATTTATCTAGCCATATGGCTTTCATTTTGAAAAGTATTTGGAAGTTCTTGATATTTTTCTAATTGTTTAGCTACACCAAACACCAACACTCTATTATTTGGATCACTATTCTTATAATAATCATTAGCGTCAGTATCTGGACAAGTATAAAAACCAACTATTTTATCGCCTTTAGTCGGTACGATATTCGTTTCAATATCCGAACCAGTTTTAACTTGATTGATAAAATTATTGTAAGCATTTTCATCGGCAAAATTACCGACATTTTGAATAGCTAAATTACCATCATAAACTCCAGATGCAAAAATTTCAATTTCATAGTGGCCATAGGCATCTTTATAATCGATTTTATTCGAAGTATGGTAACTATCTTCGGCATTACGAACTTGATTATTGCCGACTTCTTTATCGGCATATTCACTGATTTTACCCATCATCGAATCATCTTTTAAATTATGTCCATAAATGACGGTCAAATCATCACTTAATCCTTCACTATTACGAAAATCTTTATAAATACTACCTTTACTATTACTATTGCCATAAACATCATGATTTAAATAATAATCATTATTATCTGTTTGCATCACTGGATAAGTTTGACTAAATATTCCTGGAGCTTCTAAATAAGCTTTGACATTACCATCATAAGTATAAGGTGACTGCGCATAAGTTTCTTCGGCATAGACTTGTTCAATTGGAGTTTCATTTGTATGTGCTGAAACAAAATTATCAGTGGCCAAATGATTCGCGATATAAGGCGCAGCGGGCACACCAATAAGCGCTCCTACTATTGCTAGCGGAATAATTATTTTCTTGATAATTTTTTTAACTAATTTAAATTTCGTTTTCTTTTGAGCAAATTCACGGCCCTTATCAGTAATTTTAATATACTTAATATTTTGCATCTTTACACACTTCCTTTTTTATAATTTTATTTTTTTAGTTAGTTTATCACAAACTAAATTATACATATTAAATAACATAACCGCAATCATCAGTAAAATGACAGCTAAAATAATTAAATTTGGCGTTAATAAGGTTAAAGAGAATAATTTCCTTAAGAAAATAACCCCAAAGAGAAAAATACAAATTAATGATACGAATAAAATTCTTCTTAAGTGATTAAAAGGAATACTTATTCTATATAATAACATAAATCCCGTAAAACCGGTAAGTAAAACGGCTAAGGTTGACACTTCCATTTCCGAAAGTCTAATAATTTCTGGCAAAATCATAATAATGACAATGTTAGAAACAATCGTTAAAGCGGTCGGTAATGACATCTTTAAAACATTTATCAAAATTCGGCCATTAATGCGGTCATTATTGGGCTCCAAAGCTAAAATAAATGAGGGAATGCCAATTGTGACTACACTAGTTAAAGTAAGCTGAATCGGAATAAATGGATATGCCATATTTAAAAATAGGAAAATCAAAGCTAGTAAAGTCGCATAAGTGGTTTTACAGAGAAATAATGAAGAAGATCTTTGTAAATTATTGATACTCCGTCTACCCTCACCGACGACTTTCGGCATTGAGGCAAAATTGGAATCTAATAAAACTAATTGCGAAACATTTCTAGCCGCATCACTCCCACTATTCATGGCAATACTACAATCAGCTTCTTTTAAAGCTAAAACGTCATTAACCCCATCACCTGTCATCGCGACAGTATGCCCGGCTTTTTTTAGTTCCAAAATCAAAGCTTTTTTTTGATTCGGTTTAACCCGACCAAAGATATCATAATTTTTAGCTAATTTTTCAATAGGAATATCCGTATTGCTCATATCGACATATTTTAATTTATCTAAACCCACTTTTTTAGCAACCCCTAAAACCGTTTGCGGATTATCACCAGAAATTAATTTAATACTAACACCCTGCTCTTTAAAATAATTTAAAGTCATTTTAGCATCCGGCCTAATTTTATCACTAATTAAAATAAGGGCCATAGGTTTTATATCCCGCGGAATGGTTTTATTTAGTTTACGATTGGATTTAACTAGTAAAATTACTCTATTATCTTCCGCATAACTATTCAGTTCTTTACTGATTTTACTAGTATCTTTTAAAATGATTTCAGGAGCGCCAATAATATAACTTTCTTGTTCAAAAGAAATTCCTGACCATTTCGTTTGTGAAGAAAAAGGCACAATTTCTTTAACTTGGCAATCATTTTTACGGGCATATTTCTTTTTAATTGCTTCCATTGTTTGATTATCGGGTTCCATATGATAACTCATAAGACCTAACGCATCGGTAATATCACTCATTGGTGTCATGTCTAAAGGAATGATACTACTAACTTCCATTTCCCCTTTGGTAAGTGTCCCCGTTTTATCAAGGCAAATCGTATCAACACGCGCTAGAGTCTCAATGCAGTATAATTCTTGAACTAAAACTTTATATTTGGATAGTCTAATAACACTAATAGCTAAAACAGTACTGGTTAATAAAACTAGGCCTTCAGGAATCATGCCAATTAACGCCGCCACCGTATTTACAACTGCATCATTAAAGGTATTATCATCTAAACTTAATTGATGCATAAAAAGTAAAATTCCAATCGGTACAATGGCAATCGAAATATATTTAATGATTTTTTTGATAAAATTCATAATTTCGGAATTTATTTTTTTAATATATTTAGCTTCAGCCGATATTTTAGCCGTATAGTTATCTTTACCAACATGAATCGTTTCCGTAATCGCATGACCAGAGACGATAAAACTACCAGATAATAATTCATCACCGATTTTTTTGGTGATAGGCTCTGATTCACCAGTAATTAAAGATTCATTAACTAAAACTTCACCTGCTAAAATTTTACTATCGGTACAGATTTGATTGCCAGGTGATAATTTAATAATTTCACCTAGAACAATAGCATGGATATCGATTTCTTTAGTTTGGCCATCTCTAATAACCGTAGCTTTCGGTTCATTTAAAAGCGAAAGTTTATCGACTGTGAGTTTACTTCTAATTTCTTGAACCGTACTTATGAAAGTATTACAAATTACTACTCCTAAAAAAAGTAAGTTTTTATATTCACCCACAAGGAAAATAGCTAAACCTAAACCGAGATTTAAAAAATTAAAAAGAGTAAAAAAATTAGTAAAAATAATTTGACCAATACTTTTGGTTTTAACATCACTTTTATAATTAACTAAACCTTTATTAATAAGAGCTTCTACTTCACTATTTGATAAACCAGTTTTCACTTTTTCCATAAGTATCTTCTCCCATATTTATTGTATCACACTTATAGTGTAGAATATAGTCTTTTTTTACGTCAGTTGACAAAAGAAGTAAATTTAAAGAAAAAAGCAAAAGCCTATAATAGGATTTTGCTTGAAATGTAGGAATTATAACTCCTACATTTTTATCTTGAGTCATTTTTTCTAAATTATACACCAAAATAAGTAAAAAAAATAAAATATTTAAGAAAGAAGGTATATATGTGGGAACATTTTTATCTTTAATATTGGCATTATCTTTAGATACTTTTATGGCCGCTTTATCGTATGAAACTAGTAAAATTAAAATTCCTTTAATATCTAATTTTATTATCAGTTTTATCTGCGCTTTTGTTTTGATGGTTTCATTAATATTTGGTAATATTTTAAATAGTATAATGCCTGGCTTTATTTTAAAATATCTTTCGTTTATCATTTTAATGAGTATTGGCCTTTTTAAAATTTTTGATAACCGGATTAAAAAATTTATTAAAACCCATAATTTTACCAGTAAAAAAATTAACTTTTCTTTTTGTAATTTAAAATTTATCTTACAGATATATGCCGATTATGAAAAAGCCGATGCTGACAATTCCAAAAGATTATCGTGTTTTGAAGCGGTTTTTTTAGCCTTAGCTTTATCCCTAGATAGCCTTGGAGCCGGTTTAGCTTTTAACGCAAGTTCGGTGCATATCATCCAAATATCTATTATCTGCTTTTTTGTTAATATTCTTTTTATTTTATTAGCTAAATTATTTAATAAAATAAATGTTATTAAAATTGATTGGTCATTAGTTGGTGGTTTTGTTTTTATTGGCATAGCTTTATCACGCATATAAAAACTCACTTATGTGAGCTTTTTTTGAGGATTTTCGTTTTATTTTCTGGAACGATATAATATTTTTTTCTTACAAGTTTAAACTTTCTTTTTAAATTTTCTAGACCACATACAAACTTTAAAACCACTTTTTCACTCTCCTATTTATAGTATATAATTTTTATGATAAAAGTTCAATTTTTGTACTAAAATTATATAAACCATGATATAATACCCTTTACGAGGTGAGTGTGATGAAAAATAATGCCTATCCGAAAATGGATGTTAACTTTTTTCTACAAGCATTAAAATTAGACAAGGACTCTTTAAATGAACTTCAAGATTTTGATAAAGAAATTAATATGCTTTTATCAGCCAATAATTCTGTTTATATGAAAGACATTATTCATCTATACAAAGGTCTTTATAGTGATTTTATTAATCGCAATTTTAACATAAATGATGATCGTCAAGTAAAATTTTATGGCCGTAAAGACATAGACTTTCAAATGTATTTATATATATGTTATTTAATCACCCATGATTTAGCTAATTTTCAAGAAGATGATCATATAGATGTTTTAAAATATTATGATAGTCCCGAAAAAGTTCCCGAAGCCCTTACTCATGGATACCTAAGCAACATAGATAATATTCGTTTTTACCAAGTGCTTTCCTACTTACTAGTGGCCCCTTTTAATGGCGATCCTATTCCTTTTCAAATTATGTGTAATTATGTAAATCCCCATGAGGCAAGAAAATTTTATGATGATTTAGTCAAAAAAATTAATCTGCATTTCGAAAAATATTATAATGTGATAAAAGAAATTGAGACAGGTTTATTAAAGGGCTATTGGGATTATAAAGAAAATAGATCTAATTTTTCAAATATAACGAATGTTTTGAACTATTTAAACCATAATTTAAAGCAAAAAGAACAGATATATCAGGTATGTGAGGCATGTCATAACCTAGGCATTGAGACCATCGAAATAGCTGATAACCAAAATATCTTTGAATCTTATAAATCGTCATATCATTTTGGTTCAGCTAACGTTAAAATAAATAATCAATGGCAAAGGTTCGTAAATGTTTTTGCGGGCAGAGAAATATTTACTGATGGGGATGTTCAATATTTAAGTCAGCAAAACAAATATTCATATCCAATTATAATTAAAAACCCTAAATATATTTTAATTAATGATCGCGATTCTGGCGATGATGAAGATAGTTGGCTTATAAATGTGGAAATTAAAAACAAATTAATCGTCACTGACTTTAATTTTGATATTAATCTCTTGCCGACTAAGGAAAAATTATATGACCTAACTCAAGATATGAAGATTGATCAAAAAACAGTTCAAGCAAAAACAGAAGCGATGAATATAATAACTGATATTGACAATATTGAAAATGATATTACGAAATCAGTTCATGATATAAATGGTTTAATTCAAAAAATAACATTTTTAAATAACTCTGATAAATTTTTACCATATTATCCGAAACTATATGATATTATAAATGACCTTGAAAACTTAAAACAAGCTCTTGGTGAATATTACGAAAAGGAAAACATTATCACAACTAACGAAATAAATAAAACATTATCTTTGAGAAAAAACACCAAAAATCGTGATTAAAATAAAAATCTATGGTAGAATAATGTATGGAAATGGGGATGCATTTTATGACTAGAGAAGAATATGCTGATATTTTACTGCCTAATGTGAAACACGATAGTGCTTATTATGAAAAACTATATCCCGAAAGAGATTTAAAGGAAGGGGCTATTGTCACTAGATATGCACCAAGTCCTACTGGTTTTATTCATATTGGGGCTTTATATTCAGCTTTTATTGCCAGTAAAATGGCCAAGCAAACGGATGGGGTATTTTTTCTTCGTATTGAAGATACCGATCAAAAAAGAACTGTCGATGATGGGGTTAATAAAATTATTGATGATTTAGAAAAATTCGATATTAAATTTGATGAAGGGGTTACGCCTAGTGGCGACAAAGGTCATTATGGCCCTTACACCCAAAGTGAAAGAAAAGATATTTATCATGCTTTTGCCAAAAAATTAATTATCGAAGATAAGGCCTACCCTTGTTTCTGCACCGAAGAAGACTCCAAAAAGGATAAAGAAAAACAAGAAAAATATAAAGACCGTATCGGTTATTATGGTAGATGGGCGAGATGTCGTCACTTAACAATGGAAGAAGTTTTAGAAAAAATAAATAATGGTGAAAAATATATCATTAGATTAAAATCTAATGGCAACTTTAATCGTAAATTTAAATTTAAAGATTTAATTAAAGGTAAATCAGATTTGCCAGAAAATGATATGGATATTCCGATTATTAAATCTGATGGACTGCCTACTTATCATTTCGCCCATGCCGTTGATGATCATTTAATGCATACCACACATGTTATTCGTGGTGATGAATGGTTTTCAAGCATTCCAATTCATACACAATTATTTGTGATGTTAGGATTTAAGGTGCCAAAATATGCGCATATTTCCCCTTTAATGGTCGATGATAATGGGACGAGAAGAAAATTATCCAAACGCAAAGACAAAGAAGCGGCTATTAGTTTTTATCATGAAAAAGGCATTCCTAACGAAGCCATTATGCTTTATTTAGAAACTGTTGCGAATTCCAATTTTGAAATGTGGATGGAACAAAACAAAGATAAAGATCCTAACGAGTTTGAACTTGATTTTAAAAAAATGAGTACTGGTGGAACTTTATTTGATTATGATAAATTAATTAATATTTCTAAAAATTATATCAGTAAATTAAAAGCCGAAGAAGTTTATGATTTAGCTTTAAATCATGCTAAAATATATGATAAAGATTTCTCTTTATTATTAGAAAAATATAAAGACTACAGCATTCAAATCTTTAATATTGAAAGAGAACAAAAGAAACCACGAAAAGATATTGCCTATTTTGGTGATGTGAAAAATCAAATGTGGTATATGTATGATGAATTATTTAATACGCCTACTTATGAATGGCAAAACATTACCGATAAAAAAGAAATCGAATTAATTCTAAATACTTATTTAAATGAATATTATAATATGGATGATGATAAGGATAATTGGTTTAAACACATCCAAGAACTTGCCGAAAAGCTAGGTTATGCCAGCAATATGAAAGATTATAAAGAAAATCCGAATAACTACAAAGGTAATATTACCGATATCAGTATGGTGATTAGAGTGGCTTTAACATCAAAATCAATGACTCCTGATTTATTCGAGATTATGCGTCTTTTAGGTTCAGAAAGAATTAAAGAAAGAGTGAAAAAAGCTTTACAATCTTAAAAATATATTATATAATTAAAAAGAACTTTCAAAGTTCTTTTGTG
>CANQAO010000054.1 GCA_947589375.1 uncultured Bacilli bacterium
TTGGTAATAATCGCATAATAAGGATGATATGCCAGAAAATGTCTTTTATATTCGCAAGCTTCTAAAACAAAATATTTATTTTCTTTATTCGCATGACCGGTTCCATCACCAATTAAATAATTAGCCCCCATAAGGTTATTTAAAACATGGGAAAGCATAGACGCTGTACTGGTTTTACCATGACAGCCAGCAATAGTAATGGTTTCAAACATATTCGTAAGTTTACTAACCATCTCTTCATATGAATGAATTGTCAGATCAAGGGAAATAGCTCTAGCTACTTCGACATTATCTTCATTAAAAGCATTACCTTTGACAATAATCATATCTTCTTTAATATTATCAGCATTAAATGGTAAAATCTTAATACCCCGTTTTATTAAACCTTCTTCGGTAAAAAAATGTGTTTCTAAATCACTACCCATAACTTCATAACCCAAATCATACAGAATTTGAGCAAGTGCACTCATGCCTGACCCTTTTATTCCAATAAAATAATACATTTTACGGCCTCCTAACTCAAAACATCAATTAAATATGGTCCTAATATTAATACCATAATAAGTGGGACGATAAATATTACCGAAATAATACTAACTTTGTTTGGTATTTTATTAATTTGCTCCTTAATTTCTAAAATTTGTTTTTCTCTTAAAAAATCAATTTGATTATACATCGTATCTAAAATACTATTGCCAAACTGATTGGTTTGAATAATATTTAAAATTATATTATTAATAGTTTCTGAAGGAATTCTAGCTTTCATATCTTCCAAAGCTTCTAATAATGATTTGCCAAAATTCATTTCAAATAACGCTTTTTTAAATTCATCCGAAAGTTCAGAATCTACATTATCACAAGTTACAGTCAGCGATTGTTCTAAATTTCGGCCTGATTCTAAAGTTAAGGTGAGAATTTCAAAGAACTGCAAAGCCTCGTAATCTAAACGACTAGTTCGTCTTTTTAGCTTTCTTACTATAAATATGTAATAGAATAAATAATAATACCCAATAGCCACAAAAGGAGCATATATATATCCATTATCACTAATATAAATCGTAATAATAAAAACTAAAATCGTCGTAAAAAGTCTAGTATTACAAAAAGATAATGTCGTAAATTTAGTATCCTTACCTAAACTAGTCAGTTTAGCCGAAATATTTTTAATATCTTTTTTACGATAAATAAGGCGGGTTAATTTTTTATCATCCATTTAAATCACCACCCTCATTATTTTTCTGACACAAATGATAAAGATAATATAATATATAATCATGCCAATTAACATTATAATGCCAAGTTTAGTATTGATAAATGGCATAAAATACTGCGGATTAATTAGACTAACAAATAAGACAAACAAGAATGGTACAGTAAATAATACATAGACAATAATTTTACTACTACCAGTTAGTGACCTAAGCTCTAAGCGTAATTTTTTCTTATTAAATAAAGTCTTTTCAATTACCCCAAAGACTTCGGTAATATTACCACCAGTCTTATTTAAAATTGATAATGAGGCCGTTAAATAACTTACTTCTTCTAGCTGTATACGTTCCGCAAAACGTTTAAAAATAACATCGATGCCTAAACCATAAGAAAGTTCTAAACTCATCTTTTTAAACTCTTTGCCAATCTCACCTTCGATTTCGTTACTAACTACATCGATAGCTTGGGTAATACTTCTTCCCGATTTAAAAGCATTATTCATTACAATAATGGCCGATAAAAAGTCGTTTTCTAATTTTCGCCTATAAAATTTATATTTGACGAAATAAAGAATATCTAAAACAAAGAAGCCGACCACTAAGGGCATAATAATTTCATAAATGGAGATAAGTTTAAATTGAATGGTAGTGGCAAAGATAACAATCAATAAAAACAAAATTGCAATTACAAATTTGCCAGCCAAAATTTCCATACCCGTACTATGAATCGCACTAACTTTCGCATATTTATCTAATTTTTTGGCATATCTTTGCATCATATTAAGATTCTTAAATATATTAATGATTTTCATTAACATTTTGTGGTAATAATTAAATAAACGATCAAACAAAGAAACATTATTTTCCTTAGTTGATTCAATGACAAAAGGACCTAAACGTTTTTCTAATTTAAAATTTTTGCGAATGCGAATAATAGGTATTAAAATCATAAATAGAATGATAAGCGCGCCAATTTGAAATAATAGTAACTGATTAAACTCACTAACCACATTAACTTCAATATTGGTTTTAGCTACATTACCAGCTTCATCACTAACTGTATAAGTTAAATTGGTTATCCCTACTTCATTTACATCAATATCACTTCTAGTAATTTGAGCCGTTATATTGCCATCATGATTATCCGTAGCTGTAACCTGAAGGTTATCTAAAGCCTTTTGATCGTGTTTTTTTATTTCTACTTTTTGATTTTGAACTTTTAAAACTGGAGCATCTTTATCGATTTCATATACGCCACTATTAATTACTACTTGATGACCTAAAGTATCATAACCAGTGACTGATATTTGATAACTACCTGTTTCATCTAAAATAATATTACTAGGTTGATTGGTATCGACGGCAATCGTTTTCACTACTTTACCATCTTTATAAACAGCATAACTATAATTTTTTATATTTAAAGATGGTGAAAAAGAGACAGATACGTCTTTATTTACTGGTTTAATTTGCTCTTTAATGTTAAAAGTTCCACCATCCATCATATAATCCTCCTATTTAAATATTTCAGCGATGTCTTCAAAACCTTTAGCCTTAATTTTTTCCACGACTTTAGGTACATAACTATGCATTAAAAATTCACCCACGACATCACCATTTGGCAGTACGCCAGTTTGACGAAATTTAAAGATTTCTTTTTGAATAATTTCATCGTTTTTGATACCGATAATTTCATTGATACTAGTAACTCTCCTGCGACCATCACTAAATCTACGAACTTGTACTACAATATCAATGGCATCATCGATATATTCACGAATAGCCGTTACTGGTATTTCAACCCCATTCATTAGAACCATCGTTTCTAGTCTATTAAGGGCATCTTCGGGACCATTAGCGTGCATGGTCGTCATACTACCATCATGACCCGTGTTCATGGCTTGTAACATATCAAAGGCTTCTTTACCACGAACTTCACCGACAATAATCCGGTCAGGTCGCATACGTAAACTATTGATAACTAAATCACGAACGGTTACTAAACCGGTGCCTTCGTAATTGTTAGTTCTGGTTTCTAATGAAATAACATGCGGTTGTTTCAGTCTAAGCTCCGCTGCATCTTCAATGGTAATAATACGTTCATCAGGAAAACAGAATGATGATAAAACATTTAATAACGTTGTTTTACCAGCACCCGTTCCGCCAACGATTAAAATATTTAATTTCGCATGGACACAAGCTTCTAAAAATTTAGCCATATAAGGCGTCAGAGTTCCAGTTCTTAAAAAGTCATCAATATTAGCTAAATCTTGTTTAAATTTACGAATAGTGAGTATTGGTCCATTAAGGCATAATGGCGGAAGCACGGCATTTAGTCTTGAACCATCATCTAATCTAGCATCGACCATGGGATGCGCAATATCAATAGTTCTCCCCAGTGACTGCACTAATCTTTGAATGACTCTGACAATATGTTCATCATTAACAAAACTCGTCGTCCCATCGCGTCTTAAATGACCATCGATTTCAATATATACTTCATCTTTACCATTAACCATAATTTCCGTAATATCTTTATCTTTTAATAACTCGGTAAGAGGTCCATAGCCATTTATTTCATTATCGATTAAATTATAAATATAGTTTCTTTCATTACTATTTAAGTCATAGCCTTCGATAATTTTATCGATTTGTGATTTGACAAAATCATCCATAGATTCATGACTATGAACATCGTTATCGATTAAATTTTGAATAATTTCATTACGTAATTTTTCTAGTAAAACTTTGTCGGGAAAAGCATCATAGTCATTGACCTCAAAAACTTCACTAGTGTCATCAATATTTACATCAAATTCTTCTGTAAACTTCTTTTGCATAGCCTTCCCTCCTATTCTTTGAATATTTTTTCAAGTAATTTTTTAAGTTCTATTCCGCCTTTGCTTTTACTAATGGATTTATCTAGCGTCATAATTTTACCATTATAAACATAATCGGCAATATGGTGGTTATAAAAACTTTTCGGAATTACACAGTCGATATTTACTCCCAACGCATTTTTAACATCTGATTTACTATAGTTTTCATGATGGTATCAATTAAAATGACATCGTATTGTAAGACTAAACGACTTAAAATAATACTAATATATTTGGCTTTGATTTTACTACCATTTCGCGGATCAACTGGAGCGGCTAAAACATCGATATAATCATTATATTTAGCCACATAATCACTAAACTGATTAAAACGATTATTCATATAGTCTTCACATAAAGTATAAATATCGCTGCCATCATTTATATTCAGCATTGCCGCAACGCTCCCACTATATAAATCTAAATCGACAATAATGGTTCTCAGTTTCATTGCTGATAAAAAGCCGGCTAAATTTAAAACCGTTGTGGTTTTACCAGTGCCACCTTTAACTGATGTGACTGTAATTACTTTTGCTTTGTTTAGTGCCATAATCCACCTCTTAATTCTTTTTTATAATTTGTTTGCCATCTTTGATATAACCACTATAAGTTAAGTCAATTTCATAAGCATCCTTAAAAAATACTTTAAACATGCCTTTGACATTACTAGTAACTTTAATAGTAATATTCTTATCATTAATGGTAATCTTTTTTTCACCTTTAATATTTACATCTAACATCTTCTGCATTTTAGTTTGTATTTGCTCATCATCAATATGCTTAAGCCCATATTTAATAGTTTCGGTAATAGTTTGCTCATATTTTATTCTCGTAACATGTAACTGCCCTAGTTCAATAACATACCCTACGACCATAAAAAATAGGGGGATTAAGAGAACAAAAATTACTAAAGTCTGACCATGATTATTTAGCTTCATCTTGATCACCTTTATAAATCGTTTGCGAAGTTTCAGCTACATAGGTTTTACCTAAAACATTATTTAAAATTGGAGCCGACACTTTAATATCTTTTTTAAGAGTTAACTCGACCATATCATTGATTTCTTTTTCTTCATATTTAAGATTTTCTTTAGCCACGTACGCTAACATTTCCTCTTTTTTATTATTTTGATATAATTCTACAACCGTTGTCATGGAATTATTTAAGTTAATTTTTTGCACGAAAATACTACCGAGATCGGTTAAAACCACTATGGTAATTAAGATAACTGGTAATATTAAAATAAATTCAACAAGTGCTTGTCCCCTATTATTCATATTCTCACGCTACCTATCATATAAATTATACCAAAAAAACATATAAATAACAATAATTTTAACGATTGAAAATAAAATTAAAATAATAAAATATTAAGTAATTTTAAACAATTCGAGTGAATTTTGACTTTTCTTTCTTTTAAGTGTATTATAATACCTGGCAAATGAACATTTAGATTGTTATAATTTAAGTATAAAAAGGATGGTTATAATGTTAAAAGTAGATAAAGATTTAAGCAAAGGTGTCTTTTTAGCTATCCGTGGCGGCGGCATTAAATCCGCATCAGCCATTGGTGTTTTAAAATTTTTAGAAGAAGCTGGCATCGAAGTTACAAGTGTTGCCGGAGCTAGCTTAGGTTCAATTGTGGCGGCTTTAATTGCTGATGGCCATAATTCTAAAGAAATTTTAGAATTATTTTTAATGTATAATAAAGTTTTCACTAAAGCCGCTAAAATCTTAGGTGGACGCGGATCAATTATTATTGAAGAAACAATGAATAAAGAGCTTGGCCATAAAGATTTTAATGATTTAGAAAAACCACTTTATATTAATGCTTCAACTGGTAATAAACCTAGTAATGTCGAAGCTGTTTCCTTTAGTAGTCAAAAAACTCCTGATATTAATGTTGGCATGGCTTGCCGAGCTTCATCAAGTATACCATATATTTATGGGCCATATAAAGTCCAAACTAAAAATCAAACAATTACCTTTTGGGATGGCGGATATTCTGGGGGCAATCCATTAATTCCCAATACTGATTTGCCCGTACTTTACTGTAATTTTTCAACCGCTTTAATCCGCAAAAATGAACAAAATCCAACTAAAAACTGGCATTTCACGCCTATTTATTCTGAAATGACAGCTAATTTTGTAGTTAAACCTGATTTAAATAAAATTGGTATATTTGATGGAATTTTAGGGACGAAAAAAGATATGATAGAAGTAGCAAATCGTGGTTATGAAGAAGCTAAAAAAGTCTTTACCAAACATTTATAAGAAGTGATTGCTTTAAAATTAATCACTTTTTTTAATATTCTTAAACCCCATTCAATATAATAGTTATAGGAGGTACTTATGAATATTAAAAAATTTATCATTTCTATTTTAATTCCTTTAATTGTAGGAGGTATAGTCGGGTTAATTACCATGCCTTTTATGGACTATGAAACGCTTAATCAACCACCGCTTTCGCCACCAGGATATGTGTTCCCTATTGTCTGGACGATATTATACTTTTTAATGGGAGTATCAGCTTATTTAGTTCATCAAAAAGATAAAATTCCTAACATTTATTATATTCAGTTAGGCGTAAATGCCTTATGGTCAATTATCTTCTTTATTTTTAAACTAAGATTGCTTGCCTTTATTTGGATAATTTTATTAATTATTTTGGTTGTTATTATGATTATCAAATTTTATAAAATATCTAAATCAGCTGCTTGGTTACAAATTCCTTATTTATTATGGATTTTATTTGCCAGTTATCTTAACTTAGGTGTATACTTACTTAATTAAAAGAACTTTAAAGTTCTTTTTGTTTAAAATAAGTTATATGTTCTTCACTCATTTTACTGATGGCAAAACATTTTTTGCCTAAGTCTTTTAATGATGCACCTATGTGATATAACTATTTATCATCTAAAATAATAAACCGGTCATGAAAGTTATTTACAATCTTTATTTCCGTATTACTATATTGTAGTTTAAATTTTTCTATATCTAATTTAGTTTTAACTTCTTTAGTCCATATGAAGGCTTTAACCTTTTCATTTTTATAAGCAAGAATATCGAATATCGTTTTATCGATATAATTATCAATAATAATTATTTTGTCTTTAGCTTTTCTAATGATATTTATAAGTAAACTATAGGCATCATAAATCTCACCATCAAAAAATATTTTTTCTTT
>CANQAO010000055.1 GCA_947589375.1 uncultured Bacilli bacterium
CTAAGGCCAACATACTAAGTTATTTGGTAAATTTAATATATATAAATCCCTTTTTCTATCAAAACGATTGCTACTATAACATTTTTAAACGTTATTGTCAATCTATTTTTGAAAATAATTAAGGTTGCTATCTATTCTTTTTTTAGGTATAATTAAGATAGGTGAAGAAAAAATGAAAGAGCCTATTTTATATCGTATTTTAAGACCACTTGGAACTATTCTTTTTAAAGTGTTTTTCCATCCCCATATTATTGGCCAAGAAAACATTCAAAAAGAAGGTGGGCTTATTTTAGCTGGCAATCATACTAGTTATTTTGATTGTGCTCTTTTATATGCTTCAACAAAAAGAACAATTCATTTTTTAGCTAAATACGAACTCACAAAAGGACCTTTAGCTTTTTTCTTTAATAACTTTGGCATTATTCCGGTAAATAGACAGGCCCAAAATAATAAGGCCGCCACTAATACAGCTATTACTTATTTAAAAAATAAAAAATTAATTGGCATTTTCCCAGAAGGCACGATTAATCGCACTGATGATGTCATTATGCCCTTTAAAATGGGAGCGATTAAAATGGCTAAAGAAAGTAACGCTTCAATTGTTCCTTTCGCCATTACCGGCACATATAAAATATTTGGTAAATCGGTCACGATTAAATATGGAAAACCATATAAAGTAAAAAGCCATGATTTAGAACAAGAAAGACGCATATTAGAAGAAAAAATAAGTAAAATGATTTTAGAAGGAAGGTAACCCATGGAAATTATTAATAAAATTAAACGCATAAAAAAGCCCAAAGCTCCTTGGATGCAATATTATGACGTAGATGGCATCGACATTGATGATGATACTATTTATGAACAAATGGCCAAATCTGCAGTCAAATATGCTAATTTTCCCGCTTTAGAATATTTTGGTAAAAAAACTAGTTTTAAGTTATTACTTAAAAAAATTGATGAATTTGGTAAAAGCTTAAAATCTTATGGAATTAAAAGTAAAGATGTCGTAACTGTATGCTCACCTAATACGCCGGAAGCCGTTTATGCTTTTTATGCGATAAATAAACTTGGCGCTATTGCCAATATGATTCATCCTTTATCAGCAGAAGAAGAAATTAAAGCTTATTTAATTAATAATCACACTAAATTATTAATTGCTGCCGATATTTGTTTAGAAAAAATTGATCATATTATTAGTGATACTAACGTCGAAAAAGTAGTTGTTATTTCGCCTAAAGATTCAATGCCGTTATTTTTAAATATGGGTTATAGTTTAACCGCGGGCAGAAAAATTAAAAAAATTAAAAATGATAACTATATTTATTTAAAAGATTTTATTAACCATGGTAAAAACGAAACTATTGAAACTATTTCTGGTAATAAAGATACACCGGCCGTAATTCTCCATAGTGGTGGTACGACGGGCGTTCCTAAAGGAATCGTTTTATCTAATGGTAACTTTGATGCTTTATATAAACAATCGATTATTACTTTTGATAAAATTATTCCAGGTGAAGATTCGATTTTGACAATTATGCCATTATTTCATGGTTTTGGTTTAGGTGTTTGTACGCATACACCATTATGTTTGGGCGCAAAAGTTATGTTAGTCCCACAATTTAGTCCGAAAACTTTTGATAAACTGCTTTCAAAAACTAAACCATCAACAGTAATTGGTGTCCCAACTTTATTTGAAGCTTTATTAACAAGTAACAATGTTCCCAACTTAGATTTATCGCAAATTAAATATATTATTTCTGGTGGTGACTCTTTAAGTTTACCCAAAATTGATAAAATCAATGCATATCTTAAAAAACATAAATGTCCAATTGTTTTAGGTCAAGGATATGGAATGACAGAAGCTTTAGCGGCAACCGCTTATACGCCTGGACCAGGTAATAAAAAAGGTAGTGTCGGCATTCCATTTTTAGGTAATTATTTTAAAATTGTCGATCCTGACACGCATAAAGAAATAGGACCTAATGAAGATGGTGAAATATGTATTTCTGGCCCAACAGTTATGCTGGGATATTTGGATAATGAAATTGAAACTAATGAAGTCTTAAGAATGCATAATGATGGACGTGTATGGCTGCATACTGGTGACATTGGATGTATGGATGAAGATGGTGTTATCTTTTATAAATCAAGACTTAAAAGAATGATTGTCTCTTCGGGCTATAATGTTTATCCAAGTTATATTGAAAACATTATCACCCAACACCCAGCTGTATTATCATGCACAGTAATTGGCATTCCGCATCCTTATAAGGTAGAGGTGCCTAAAGCGTTTATTATTTTAAAAAATGATTACCTCGGCATTAATGTTAAAAGAAGCATTAAATCCTTTTGCGAAAAACATTTATCTAAACATTCAGTGCCTTATGAATTTGAGTTTCGAAAGTCTTTGCCACGAACTTTAATTGGCAAAATTGATTACAAAAAATTAGTCGAAGAAGAAAAAACAAAAAGGAAAGATTGATTATGAAAAAAAATTATATTTGGTACAAAATATTTAAATTTATTTTAAAACCCATTTTTATATTGTGGTATAACCCTAAGGTTATCAATAAGGAATATATCCCTAATGAAGGCCCAATTATTATCGCTGGCAATCATAAACATTTATACGATCAATGTTTATGTATTATTTCGACTAAAAGAATAATTAGATATATGGCTAAAAAAGAGTATTTCGATAGTGCGAAAACTAGATGGTTTTTTAAAGCCGTCGGTTGCATTCCTGTTAATCGGCAAATTAAAGATCATGATGCAGTCGATAGTGCCTTAGAAGTTTTAAAAGATAATGGGGCTATTGGTATTTTCCCTGAGGGCACTAGAAACAAAACAAAAGAATTTTTATTACCCTTTAAATTTGGGGCAGTTTCGATGGCACAAAAAACCAATGCGACAATTGTTCCGTTTGGGTTAACTGGTGATTATAAATTTAGAAGTCAAAATTTAGTAGCCAGATTTGGTAAGCCTTTTAAAGTAAATGATATGACTTTAGAAGAAGCTAACGAAAAGCTCTTTAATGAAATTAAATCTTTAATGGAAGAAAATTTAAAAATAGAAAAATAAACCTTATCTTCTAATTGGATTATAAATAATGTTGGTGAAAACTCGCACTATTTTTTAGTATAAATTAGAAGTCAGGTCTTTTTTTATGCCATTTTTTTCTTATGTTATCAATATCATTAGTTATTAAATCAAACATTTTATTTATCTTATCAATATTCATGTTATCACCTTTTTTATACTAGCACATTTAACCTCATTAATGGTTAATTTCGACAATACTTATCAAAATTAGAACTTTATAATATTTTTATAGAAAAATTCTAACTTTTATAGTATAATTAAAGTGGTGTTAATATGAAATATCCTATAGGGGCCATTAAAAAATATAATTCATACGGAAATAGAGGCATGGGACTGGAAAGCGATATCGGTGAAAGTAATAGATATTATTTAGTTAACGACATCGCCATTATCCATAAGAAACCTACGCCAATTACCATTGCTAAAGTCGATTATCCATCGCGATTAGAGGCCGTAATTAAAGAAGGCTATTTTAGGACGCCTTCAACAACTGATTATAATGGTATATATAAAGGAAAATATATTGACTTTGAGGCTAAAGAAACAACTCATAAAACTTCTTTTCCTTTAGAAAATATCCATAAACATCAGATAAATCATTTAAAAAGTATCTATAAACATGGTGGAATTGGATTTATTATTGTTAGATTTACCTCATTAAATAAAACTTTTTTATTAACCATCGAGGATTTATTAGAATTTATAAATGGCACCACACGTAAATCTATTCCTTTTGAATATTTTGAAACTAAAGGATATATAATTAAAGATAAGTATAATCCCCGAATCGATTATTTAGAAATAATTGATCAGTTATATTTCAAAGGAGGAAACAATGGAAAATAAAGTTCAAAAAATTATCGAGGTGTTTAAAAATCCTCAAAATTTAATTTTACTATTATTAAGTATTGCGATTTTAATCGTAGGGTCTTTCTTTATGAATTTTTTCCTTGTACTTTTAATTGTCATCGGAGTTAATTTGATTTGGATTATTCCTTTGATTTCTAAAAAAATAGACCAAATAGAAAGTAGTGATGAAAAAATGGCCAAACAAAGAAAAAAGGTTAACGCAACTAAAAAGAAAAAAGGTAAAGTAACCTTACTAGTATTACTCGGAATATTTATCGTATGTCTGATGCTTAGTATTATATTCTTTATATATATTGCCATAAGTGCGAATGAATTTAATCCGGATAAATTATATACTAAAGAAGCCAGTACTCTATATGATAAAAATGGTAAACAATTCGCTCAATTAGGTAAAGAAATGCGTGAAAAAATAAAATATCAAGAAATGAGTGAAGAACTTATCAATGCAATTGTGGCAACTGAAGATTCAAGATTTTTCGTTCATAATGGCTTTGATTTACCGCGTTTTATGAAAGCTTCTTTTGGACAGGTTTTAGGTAACTCTGGAGCTGGTGGAGCTTCAACCTTAACTATGCAGGTGTCTAAAAACCAATTAACTTCGACAACTTCCCGAGGATTTGAAGGAATTAAACGTAAGTTTACCGATATTTATTCAGCTATTTTCCAAATTGAAATGAATTATACGAAAGAAGAAATTTTAGAATTTTACGCTAATTCATATTATTTAGGTAGTGGCTCTTATGGGGTTGAACAAGCGGCCAAAACTTATTTTAACAAATCAGCTAAAGACTTAAACATTTCTGAAGCCGCAATGATAGCTGGGATGTTCCAATCACCAGTAGTCTATGATCCTAATTTAAATCCTGATAGAACAGAAGCTAGACGTCTAACTGTCTTAAGCTTAATGAAACGTCATGGTTATATTACTGATGAAGAATATAAAATGGCGAAAAAAATGACCGTTGACCGCATTGTCATTAAAGGTGGTTCGGCTTATAAAGATTCTTCGGCATATCAAGGTTTTATCGATACTGTTGCCGTTGAAGTTAAAGAAAAAACTGGATATGATCCATATTCATATTCAATGAAAATCTATACAACTATGGATAAAGAAAAACAAGATGCCCTAAATAAAATAATGAAGGGCGAAAACTATAAATGGGAAAACGATAATGTCGATGCTGGTGTAGCGGTTGTCGAAACTAAAACTGGTGAGATTACGGCAGTAGGCGCTGGACGTAATAATACTGGTGCTAAAAGTTTTAACAAAGCTACAATGATGACTAATCAAATCGGTTCAACAGCAAAACCATTATTCGATTATGGACCAGCTATTGAATATTTAGGTTGGAATCCATCACACCCAATTATCGATGCGAAACATTCATATAGTGATGGTACCGAAATTCACAACTATGATGGAAGATATAAAGGAATAATGACTATTCGTGATGCTTTAGTAGACTCTCGTAATATTCCAGCTTTAAAAACTTTCCAAAGTGTTAAAAATAGTGATATTAAAGATTTTGTCACCAAATTAGGTTTAAGCCCTGAAGTGACCAATAATGGTATGTTACATGAAGCTCACGCCATTGGTGGTTACAATGGTGAATCACCACTTAGTGTGGCGGCGGCTTATGCAGCCTTTGCTAACAAAGGTTATTATATTGAACCTCATAGTTTTACCAAAATTGTCTATGATAAAAATGATGAGACTTATGAAGTAGATGCTAAGAAAACCAAAGTTATGAGCAAAGATACTGCTTATATGGTTACTGATATGTTAGTTGATACTGGTAAGAGTGCTTTAGGTAGATATAATAACATCAATGGTGCTCAATTTGCTGCCAAAACTGGTACTAGTAACTTTGATGAAAAAACATTAAAAGCTAGACACTTACCAAGTAATGCCGTTAATGATTTATGGGTTGCTGGTTATAATAATGAATATTCAATTGCGGTATGGTATGGTTATGATAATTTAAATAAAGGCCATAATAGATTTGGCTCTAGTCAAAACTCTAGATTATTCCAAAGTGTAGCGAAAAACTTCTTTAAAGCTAGTGAAAAATTCACTAAACCTGATACTATTGAAGAAGTAACCGTTGAAAAATATTGTGGTAATCCAATGCTTCCAAGTTCACATACTCCAGATAACATGAAAACTAAAGAATTATTTACTAAAGATAGTGTGCCTACTGAAGTATCTAATAGATTTAATCCACTTTCTAATGTAACTGATTTAAAAGCATCAGTAGCCGGTCGTAAAGTTAATCTTACTTGGAAAGCTATTAAAACTCCAGATGGTATTAACCGAGATTACTGGGGCGGAATAGTTAAAAAAGCCTTTGCTATTTCAAGTGACCAGAACTCTTATTTAAATTATATTATGGGTGTTAATGATAAAACTTTAGGTGCATTAGTTTACAATGTTTATCTAAAAGATGCAAGTGGTCTTACAAAAGTAGCTACAGTTAATAATACTAGTGCTACTATACAATTACCAAATACTCCTTCGCCTACTTATGTAGTCAAAGCAAGTTATTCTATATATGGTGGTTGTGAAAGTAGTGGAACAACTATTAAGATTGATGCTGCTGGTATAGATGCTTCAAATTTTGAATTTACTCTCTTACATGATGGAAGTGTTATCGATGATGGAGAAACCTTCGAAGAAACTGCTCCATACGTTGATTCTAATGCTTATAGAATCACATTAGATGGTGAGGGTGATATTACTAAAGAAGCCAAGGTAACTATTACATATAGAAAAGATGGAGAAACTAAAACTTATAGTGGCGAACCACTTAATACTCCCGGAACCTATATATTCACCTATACTGCTACTTATGATGGTATAGAAATTGGCACAAAAACGAAAACTATTATAATTTCATAAAAAAAGTTATCCAAATTGGATAGCTTTTTTATAAATGTTTTATTTATGCTCGATTTTTTCGGTGTTATCAATATATTTGTAACTTAAATTATTTTTCTCTGTAACTATAGTTTTTCCCAAATTTTTCTCAATTTCTGCTCTAGCAACTTTAGAAGCATGCCCACCCATTTTGGCTATTTTTTTGTTTTGACTTAAACCATAAGGCTTATGTTCTTTAGCAATTTCTCGAGTGGCAATTTCACCTAAATCTGCAAGCGCTATTTCAATATCGCTCATATTATCTCTTAAAGATTCTTTCCTAAGCCCTTTAAATGATTTATACTCTTTAGCAG
>CANQAO010000056.1 GCA_947589375.1 uncultured Bacilli bacterium
TTAAGTATATCGCAATTACCATCAAAAGTAAATAATGTCGTCATGTTGTGGTGATAAAATTTTTATCAATACATTTTTTTAATTTAGTAATTGTTTCCAAATGATAAGTTCTTGGAAACATATTAATAGGCGTTACAGAAACAACATCATATTCTTTTTTTAATAAATTTAAATCACGCGCTAACGTAATTGGATTACATGAAATATAAACTATAGTTTCGGGTTTTAATTTAAGAATATCATTAATGCCTTTTTTGGTAAGACCACTTCGAGGTGGATCGACCACCACTTTATCAGCTTTTAAATCATTTATCACTTTAGACGCATCCGCACATATAAAGGTGACATTATCGATATGGTTCATTTCTTTATTTATATTAGCGCATGTAACAGCTTCTTTGTTAATTTCGGCGCCAATTACTTTTTTAAAATACTTACTTAAAATTAAACTAATCGTGCCGGTACCACAATATAAATCTAAAACTGTTTGATCTTTATGGCCATCTAACTCTTTAACGACGATATCGTAAAGTTTTTCGGTAAGACTCTTATTAACTTGGAAAAATGCATCTTTGGAAATTTTAAAAGTTAAATCTTTTAATTTAGTAGTTACATAAGCTTCACCTTGAACTAATTTATCATCCATATAAATAGTATCAGTGTATTTAGAAAGGTTTTGAAGATTCATGTTACCTTTAATAATAATCATCATTTGATCAAAATCTTTAATCGTAATTTCTTTAACATCTTTTAAATCTTCTTTGTTTAAAATTTCAATTATTTTATTTACTTTAGGTGAGACTAAATCACAAGCTTTAATAGGAATAAAATTATTGGAATTATTACTAAAATAACCGACTTGATTATTCACTTTTAAAGTAATTTTATTGCGATAATGCATATTATCATCATAAACAATTTTATTTACCTTCACATTTACTTTAGCAAACTTTTCCAAAATATTTTGTAATTTTTCTTCTTTATAACTAAGTTCTTTTGCATAGTCCAAGTGTTTTAATTGGCACCCACAATTTAAATAAGGGCAATTAGGTTTTACTCTATCAGGGCTTTCACATAATAATTTGATAATTTTGCCTTCATTATAGTTTTTCTTACTTAAAACAATTTCAATTAAGGCTTCTTCATCTTGAAGCAAATTACTAATGAAGGTGGTTTTCCCATCTACTAAGGCAATTCCCCTACCCATATCATCTAATCTCAGACATTTAACTTTCATTTTTAAAACCTACAATCTTCACGACTTTAGCGACATCGTCCATCGAGGTTGGACCTAAACCAATGACATCGTAGACATCTTTATAAGCCATAATATTGTCTTCGATTTTGTCAGCTAAAAAACCAATTTTTAAAACTTTTTCCCTAGGTGTTGGCCCAGACATTTTAGTATCCGCGCAGGTATCACCAAATAAGATAATTTTATCTCTTCCTTTAAGGTGTTTTTTAATCTCATCAGTTAATAATTCATTACTTTTATTTAACGAATGAATAATTTTGTCACTCATTCCATGAGCAACACCATTTTTAAATTCTAAAAAATTAGACACAATATAAATGTTATCAAATAAACAATGGTGATTATGGAGAAAAGCTTCAATAAAATTACCAATCCCGGCCGACATAATAACTACGGGTATTTTTCTTTGATGCATATTAATTAAAAATTCTTTCATGCCATCTCTAAATTTCATTAAAGTTAAATTTTGGCAAGTATCATCGATAATGTCTTTGGAAATTTTATATTTAATAAGCATATCGATATGTTTATAAAACCACTCTTCCATATATTTATTTTTAGTTTTTTCATCTAATGATTCATCTTGTTCAATTGGACGATAATAATTATGGAGTTTTTCTCTAGCTATTTTATATTCTTTAGGCACCAAGTTACTTTTAGATAAAATGCCCCATGAAGTTTCACTATCGGTATCGGTAATTGTGCGATCAAAATCTAATAAAATATAAATTTCCTTATCGGGCCAATTTGCTACTTTATTAATTTTTTCATCATCATAAATTATCATAATTATCATCCTTATCCATAAATAGTATATCACGTTTTAAAGTCTTCACCAAACTCTTTACTTTTGCCTTAGAATATTTTTAAACATTTTTACCATAATAAAAAGAGAAATGAGTGGGTTTTATGGCAAAAGTAAAATTGATAATAGAAAATGTTAAAAAATTATATGGTCAAAGTTCTGATTTACAAACTAGAATAATCGAGGTTCACGGAAAGAATGTCGGTGTTTTATTCATGGAAAGTTCTAGTAGTAGTGATAATGTCAGCGATTTTGTCGTTAAAAGTATTGACTATGTCGCAAAAAATACAAATAAATTAAGTGATGTTTATCAGCATTTAAAAAATAATATTTTTAATTCCCAGCTAACAACTATTACAGATTTTAAAGATTTCCCTTATTATTTATCATCAGGTTTTACCATTGTCATCGTCGATGGTAGCTCAGAAGCTATAGCTTTAGAAACTAGAGCCACTTTAGATAGAGGCGTCACGGAATCTACTTCGGAACCGATTTTAAGAGGTCCTAAAGATAGTTTTACGGAGAGTAATGCCAAAAATTTAGGCTTAATTCGCAAACGCATTAAAGATCATAATTTATGGTTTGATGAAGTCAAGGTTGGTGCCCGCACTCAATCTAAAGTTAATATTGCCTATATTAAAGATATTGCTGATCAAAATTGTGTGACTGCAATCAAAGAAGTCTTAAAAAAAATCGATATCGATGGTATTTTAGATGGCGGTAATTTAAGAGAATATTTACTTAAGAAAAAATCGGTTTTTCCCCAAATTTTAAGTACGGAAAGACCCGATTTAGCATGTCAATCACTTTTAAATGGTAAAATTGTTATTTTAGTCGAAAACTCACCATTTGTGTTAATTTTACCAAACGTGTTTATTGATTTTATTCATACTTCGGAAGATCAATATCAAAAACCTTTTAATATTAGTTTTACCCGAATTTTAAAAGTTATCGCTTTAATTATTACTTTGTTTACGCCAGCTATTTATATTGCCATTACGACGTTTGATCAAACAGTCGTGCCCGATGAACTGTTAATTTCTTTAGCCGTCCAGCGTGAAGGAGTTCCTTTTCCAACTTTTTTTGAAGTAATTTTACTGATGGCTATTTTTGAAATTTTAAGGGAAAGTGATGTCCGCTCACCAGCGAATATGGGGGCATCGATGAGTATTGTTGGGGCTTTAATTTTAGGTCAGGCGGCGGTGGATGCCGGTATTGTCTCCCCTATTGCCGTCATTGTCATTGCAATTACGTCGATTTGTAGTTTGATTTTTACGGATGTCGATTTTATGAATGGAATTCGCACTTGGCGGTTTATCTTTATTGTTTCGGCGACCTTTTTTGGTTTAATCGGCATTATCGCCACTGGTTTAATGTTGGTCTTGAAACTAGCTTCCTTAGATAGTTTTGGCGTGCCTTTTCTCGCTCCTTTTAGCCCACTTATTAACTCCAGTCAAAAAGATGCCGTCATTCGCTATCCCCTCCCACGCGTTTTTAAAAGACCAATGTATTTACAAAACCAAGATAAAACAAAACAAGGAGGGGGCCGATGAAAAAGAAAATTATATGGCTTTTGATTGGGGTTTGTCTAATTACGGGCTGTGGGAACTACCGCGAAATTAATGATTTAGCCATTGTCACGAGTATCGCGATTGACAAAACTGATGATGGCAAGTATGAACTTACTTATTTGATTGCCAATTCACCTAAAAGTCAAACAAGTAATAAAGAAGGTGAGGCGACAACGACTATTTATTCAGGTAAAGGCAAAACTTTAAATGAGGCGACTAATATTATCGATCGGAAAACACCTAAAAGTTTATATTATGGACACATTAATGTCGTCGTCATATCGGAAGATATCGCCAAAGATGGTTTTTTAAAAATCGCCGATTGGCTCTTGCGTAATCCGGAAACCCGAAAACAATTTTATCTTTTACAGGCTAAGGATATTCATGCGAAAACCATTTTAAAAATCGTTGAACCTTTAGAATCTTTTCCCTCACAAAGTATTGCTTCTTTAATTGAATCAAATGCTACTTTTGAATCTTTAACTTCTAATATTAAATATAGCCCCTTTATCGAAAGAATTTTAAGTAAAGGTTTTGATCCGATCTTACCAGCTGTAACCATCATTGGCAGTGAAAAGAAAGGAAGTACCGAAAAAAACTTAGAAAAAACGGAACCTGATACATATCTTAAATTAAACGATGTAGCCATTTTTATCAAAGATAAATTTGTCGGTTATGTCGGTGAAAAAGATAGTCAAGCGATTAGTGTCTTAAACGATAGTATTAGTGAATTTAAATTTACGTTTAAGTATCATGATCATGATGTCGTCTATATTTCTAATAATATAGATACTAAAGTTAAGATTAAAGATTTTAACCATATCAGCATTAAGGTTAAAGGCGCGGGTTATTTATCCGAAGTCAATGGTAAAATCGATATCGACAAAACTGATGTCGTGAAAAAGATGGAAAAGAAGCTTGAACAAAAAGCTGAAAAAGATTTTAAAGCGACGTTAAAGAAAATGCAGAATGAATATCATGCTGATGTGTTTGGCTTTGGCAATAAATTATATGGTCTTTATCCAAAAAAATGGGATAAAATTAAAGATCAGTGGAATAATGAGTATTTTCCGAAATTAAATGTCGATATTCAAACTGATTTTCAAATAGTTTCCTCGGGGGCTTTAAACCGCACAATTGGGGAGGTTAAAAAATGAAAAAAATAACATCGATGGAATATAATAGCCTTATTTGGTTTTTAATTAGAGCAGGTTATATTGGCATTACGATTAGTAATTTAATTTCGATAAGTAAAAGAGATTCTTGGATTAGTGTTTTAATTGCTTTAGTTTTGGGTTTTATTCCGTTAGCTATCTTTGCTTATTTAAGAAACTATGATGAAAATAAAAATATCTGTGAACTGAATGAATATTTATTCGGGAAATTTGGTAAAGTGCTTAATATTGTTTTAGCACTTGGGGCGATTATTATCGCCCAGCTAGCTTTTCATGATATTGTGCATTTTATTAATACGCAGTTTTTATACCGAACTTCACCGATTTTAATTGCCGCAGTGTTTATTATTCCGATTATTTACGGCGTATTAAAAGGTATTAATGCCATTTCACGAACTAGTTTATTGTTATTTTATATTGTGGTGGCAGCGGTTATTTTTATAACTATTAGTGTGTTTAGTGGTGTGGACTTTAATAATTTAAAACCTATTTTATTTACGGATAAAATGTCGATTCTACATGGGTCTTTAATTGTGGTGGCATATAATGTTTTACCACTTTTCTTCTTACTCATTATTCCGAAATCAGCCCTTACTAATTATAGTAAGAAAAAATCAATGATTTTCTATATTATTGCGATTTTAACTTTAGCTGATGCGGCTTTTTTAACGGTAGGAACTTTTGGAATCGAACTTTCAATGCTTTATGAATATCCCGAATTTCATTTACTTAAAAAAGTAGAAATTGGCGATTTTGTCGATCGCGTTGAAAGTCTTTTATCGGTTGAATGGCTTATTGCTTTATTTATTTTAATTATGGTTGCTTTATACTATGTTTCCAAAACTATGGCCCATACTTTTAAATTCCAAGAAAAAACAAATAAGATTTTTATTATCGTTATTTGTTTGCTTCTCTTAATTATTAATCCTTTTATTTTAGTCACTAATGGATCGATGAATGAACTATTTAAAGTTCCCATGCTTTATGTTATGTTTTTCTTCTTCTTTGTGATTCCAATTATTATTTGGCTTGCTTGTCTAAAGCATGCGCATAATCAAAAGCGCACTTGAAACGACAATAACAAGGACTAAAACAATAATGATAATAAGGCTGATAATGCTTTTGCGTCTACCACTACCTTCAAAGTCAAATTTACTTAATTTCAAACTTGAAGTAAAGAATGAACGATCATAAGAAGTTGGTTCATTAGGATCTATTTTTTCTTCTTTACCAGCTTCCGCTTCAATTAAAGCTTTAACATCTTTAATTTCGCCGATCTTCGTATCATCATCGTGAAGGTCACTAAATAAATCTTCAGCTAATTCAGCATCACCTAATTTATTTAACATACTGGTATTGGTGATTGTTTGAATTAAATCTTTTAAATCATCTTCATCGTTTTCTTCGTAATAATCTTGTTTACGAATTTCATCTTTTAAATCGATATTTTTTAAAATGTTATATTCGGTATTATGGAGAGCGCGTTCTTTATTATCGGGTTCTTTATGTTCTTTAGCTTCTTTTAAAACATCTCTAATATCGTAGTTTTGGTCTTCATCTGGAAATGTCCTGGTAATAGTGGGTCTTATTCGTTCAGGGTTTTGATAATCACCAGTAACTTTACGATACTGTCTTTCTTTTTGATAGTTTTCACGATTACGAAGCATTTCTTTTACTTTCGTAATGTCGACTTCATTAGCGTTATCGATTGTGGCAATACCTTCGATGTTGGAATATTTACTATTAGAATATATCTCGCCATATAAATCTTTATTGCGTTTACTACGGGAATTATCATGGCTTGTTACTCGCTCACTTTTGTAATATTTCTGCATTCGCGTTGCCATATTACCACCTCTAGTTTAATAATAACATATTTTGCTTTTTTTTAAAAGGGTGGTATTGCAAATTAGACACTTTTTCTTTATAATTATCAATAGGAGGAATTATATGGAAAAAGTACACGTTGATAAAGACTTATGCATCGCTTGTGGTTCATGTGTAGCTATTTGCCCAGATCACTTTGAATTTGGCGAGGATAATTTAGCTCAAGCTAAAAATGACGAGGTTACTAATGATGTAAGAGATGCGGCTAGTGCTTGTCCTACTAGCGCCATTAAAATTGAAGACGAAAAAACAAGTGAATAACAACACTTGTTTTTTTAGGCATTATTTTCTATTATAAGCTAATCTTAATGAATAAGCTCCAGTTAAAGTAGCTAAGCCTAATAATCCAATTAGTGCGATTGGAAGGGCATTTCCAGTTTTTGGAACGTTATCTAAAGCATTTTCATCTTCAGTATTGTCAGTTTTAGCATTAGGAT
>CANQAO010000057.1 GCA_947589375.1 uncultured Bacilli bacterium
AACTAACCACAGACGCGAACTCATCTTTGATGAGTTCGGAAAGCGCGGCTCACGAAGTGAGACCGGGCCGATAATACCGAAAGTTTTTTAAAACTTTCGGCCGATTTTCTGAAATAAAAGTTGGTAGGAAGTAATTCCGAGAGGAAACAAATCCAAATTTTATATTTAGTAGAGATAATATTAGTTAGTGTGGGATTGGTTTTGATAGTTTTCTAGTTTTGTCAGTATGGAGTCTCTATCTAAACTCGGCTATTAAACTCTCTGGACAAGGAACAAAAATAATCCCTTTACAATATCATAATTAAAAGGAGTCATAGGCTCCTTTAGGTAAATAAAGTTTATCTAAAGGGGTCTATGACCCTAGACTAACGCACTTTTTTTTCAAAAACATTTCTTTTTATTATTTTTATTTTATTATTTCTATTATTTTATTATTATATTTCTTTTTATTGGTGCGTTAGTTCTTATAGTGTTAATGAAGATAACAAAAGTTATCTTTTTCTTTACATTACTTTTCATTTTAAAATAAAACACAATATATCTTTTGAAAACATTACCTTTATTCTTTTATAATATGACATTTTTTTTAGTAAAATTGTCATAAAATAAAAATATAAAAAATATACTTTTTTAGCACTCCCTCTCTTGACAGTGCTAAAAGAAGGTGCTATAATGAAGTAGCAGTCCTAGATTAGGAGTGCTAAAAGAGGTGGTTAAATGATAACCGAAAGACAAAAACAACTTTTGAAATTAATAATTGAAGATTATATTAAAACCGTAAGGCCGGTTGGCTCCAAAGCCCTATGCGAGATTATGAATTGTTCTTCGGCTACTATTAGAAATGAAATGGTGGCGTTAGAAGAACAAGGATTACTCGAAAAAACTCATACCTCATCAGGTAGAGTACCAAGTGATAAAGGTTATCGTTATTATGTCGATAACATTATGGAACCGAAAGAACTTACTGGTGAAGACATGCTGAAATTACAAACCATCTTTAAAAACAATTCTTTAGTTTTATCTGATGCCATTGAAAAAAGTATGGAAATTGTATCGGAACTTACTAATTATACAGTCGTAGTATTAGGTAGTGCTTCCGAGAGTAATCGAGTAGTTAAAATCGAAGCGATTCCTACTGGACCAAATAATATGACCGCTATTATCATTACCGATAAAGGCCATGTGGAAAATCGAAACATAACCACACCAGAAAATGTTTCCCAAGGAGAAATTAAACAAACAGTTGATATTATTAATCGGCTAATCGTAGGAACACCTTTATCTGAAGTTAGTAAAGCTTTAGAGTTTGAAGTAAAACCAATCATTGGTAAATACGTAAAACAACATGAAGCTTTATATAATGCTTTCTATAATGCCTTTAGTGATTTCGCTGTAGGCCCCGATATCAAAGTAGCTGGTCAAGCGAAGCTATTAGGTGAACCCGAATTTAACGATGTTAAAAAAATGCGGGAAATTTTAAACAAATTCGAAGACAGCGATTTAATAAAAACCATTAAAGCTGATGAAGATGGCGTTAAAATTTATATTGGTCGGGAAAATATGCTTGATGATGATGTTTCGATTATTAAAACTTATTATACTAATAATGGTGAAGAAGGTACGATTGCTTTGATTGGACCTAAAAGAATGGAATATGCGAAAGCCGAAGCCTTACTAAATTATATCAGAGAAAACATTGGAAAGATAAATAGGTGAAAATATGAAAGACGAAAAAGATAAAAAAGAAGAAAAAAAGCACAAAAAGAAAGATTGTAAGTGCGAAGAATATCAAGCGAAAATAAAAGAATTAGAAGAGGCTTTATTAAGAAAAGAAGCTGATTTAATAAATTATCGTAAAAGAAAAGATGAAGAAGTTTCAAAAATGCTTAACTATTCAAATGAAGACATCGCCAAAGACTTACTGCCCATTGTCGATAATTTTGAAAGAGCTATTAGCTTAGATGATGATAATTTAGAAGATGAGCTTTCCAAATTCTTAGAAGGATTTAAAATGATTTATTGCCATTTAACTGATGTTTTAAATAAATTTGAAATCAAAGCAATTGATGGCAATAAAAAACCATTCGATCCTAATTTCCACCAAGCTGTTTTAACCGAAAAAGTGGAAGGAATGGAACCAGGAATGGTGATTGAAGTTATGCAAAAAGGTTATTTACTTAAAGATAAAGTTATAAGAGTCGCTATGGTTAAGGTTAGCGAATAAAAGGAAAGGAATGATTATTTATGAGTAAAATAATAGGTATTGACTTAGGAACAACTAATAGTTGTGTTTGTGTATATGATGGTGGCGAAGCGAAAGTTATCGCCAATCCTGAAGGAAATAGAACAACTCCTTCAGTAGTAGCTTTTAAAGATGGAGAAATCATCGTTGGAACGGCGGCTAAAAACCAAATGATTACCAACCCTGATACCGTATCATCTGTTAAAAGATTAATGGGGACTAAAAAGAAAATCAAAGCTAATGGTAAAGAATATACACCTGAAGAAATCAGCGCCATGATTTTAAGCGATTTAAAGAAAACCGCTGAAAGTTATTTAGGTGAAGAAGTTAAAAAAGCCGTAATTACCGTGCCTGCTTACTTTAACGATGCTGAAAGACAAGCTACTAAAAATGCAGGTAAAATTGCCGGTTTAGAAGTTGAAAGAATTATCAATGAACCAACAGCTGCGGCTTTAGCTTATGGTTTAGATAAACAAGATAAAACCGAACAAATCTTAGTTTACGACTTAGGTGGGGGAACCTTTGATGTTTCGATCCTAGAAATTGGTGATGGTGTTTTTGAAGTTAAATCAACCAGTGGTAACAACCGTTTAGGTGGTGATGACTTCGACCAAAAAATTATCGATTATTTAGCCGATAAATTTAAAGAAGAAAATGGTATCGATTTAACTGATGATAAAATGGCCATGCAAAGATTAAAAGATGCTGCTGAAAAAGCGAAAAAAGATTTAAGTGGTGTAACGACAACTAATATTTCACTTCCATTCTTATCACAAGGTGAAAATGGTCCACTACACTTAGAATTATCTTTAACTAGAGCTAAATTTGAAGAATTAACTGATGATTTACTTACATCTACTTTAGAACCACTAAGAAAAGCTTTAAAAGATGCTAATCTTACAAAAAAAGACATCGATAAAGTCTTATTAGTCGGTGGTTCAACTAGAATGCCAAAAGTGGCTAGTTTAATAAAACAAGAATTAGACATGGAACCTTCTAAAAATGTTAATCCTGATGAAGTAGTCGCTATGGGTGCGGCTATTCAAGGTGGCGTTTTAGTCGGTGATGTTAATGATATCGTGTTATTAGATGTAACACCGCTCTCACTTGGTATTGAAACCTTAGGCGGAGTATGTACTGTGTTAATTCCAAGAAATACAACCATTCCAACTAGTAAATCACAAGTGTTCTCAACAGCGGCTGATAATCAACCAGCTGTTGATATCCACATCTTACAAGGTGAAAGAAGCATGGCGGCCGATAATAAAACACTAGGTAATTTCCAATTAACTAATATCCCACCAGCTCCAAGAGGTATTCCACAAATCGAAGTTACTTTTGATATCGATGCCAATGGTATCGTTAACGTAACCGCTAAAGATAAAGGAACTGGTAAAGCCCAATCAATTACCATTACTTCAGGTGGAGCTTTATCTGATGATGAAATCGATAAGATGGTTAAAGAAGCTGAAGAAAACAAAGCCGCTGATGAAAAACGTAAAGAAGAAGCAGACGTGAAAAACGAAGCGGAACAAACTATCTTTATGACGGAAAAATCACTTAAAGAATTAGGTGACAAAGCCTCAGAAAAAGAAAAAGACAAAGCGGAAAAAGCCATTAAAGAATTAAAAGAAGCTTTAGAAAAAGAAGACATCGAAGACATTAAAAAGAAAACCGAAAACTTAAATGAATCTGCAATGGCTTTAGGCGCTAAACTATATGAAGAAGCGGCTAAAAAAGCTGAAGCTGAAAATAAAGAAGAAAACAAAGACGATAACGTTAAAGATGCTGAATATGAAGAGAAGTAAGTTCTAGGGTGCTAGAACTTTTCTTCCTTAGAAAGGGAAATTATGGACAAAGAAAGAGACCAAATAGAAGCGCAGTATAAGTGGGATTTAAAGACAATCTATAAAAATAAAGAAGCCTTTTTAGAAGAATTTAATTGTGTTCAAAAAAGAGTAGAAGCTTTTAAAGAAACTGATTTTTTAAACAATGCTGATAGTTTATATCATACTTTAAAAGAATTTTTTGACATCGATATGTATTTAGATAAAATGTGGTCATATACTAGTCAAAAACATGATGAAGATATTGCCAATAATGAAAATCAAACTTATAAAGAAAAAGTGATAAATTTATATAATAAATTTTCGGAAAACACGGCTTTCCTTATGCCTAAAATTTTAGAATTTGGCGAGGATAAAATTAAGGCTTATTTAAAAGAAAATGAAAACTTAAAAAAGGAATATGCTTTTGTTTTAGAAGATTTATTTCGCGAAAAACCGCATACATTATCACTAGCTGAGGAAAAATTAATGTCTTCTTTAAATAAAGCCTTTAGTGATACGAATAAAATTGCGTCCATGTTAACTGATTCGGAAATGGACTTTGGTTTTATTAAAGATGAAAATGGTAAGGAAGTCAAACTTACGGATACTAATTATATGATTTATATTAGTTCAAAAGATAGACGTGTCCGTAAAGAAGCTTTCGAGACCTTATATAATGGTTATCAAAAATTCAATAATACGCTCGCACTTGCTTTAGCTTCCCATGTGGATAAAATGGTGGCTTTAAGTAAAGTCCGTAAATATAGTAGTGCGCGCGCCTCAGCTTTATTCGATGACAATATCGATGAAAAAGTATATGACAATTTAATTGATACGATCAGTAAAAATTTAGAACCCTTATATGATTATTACAAATTAAAAAAAGAAATTTTAAATTTAGATGAAATGCACATGTATGATATCTATGTTGATATTGCTGATGACATAAACAATACTTATACATATGCTGAAGCTAAAGATTTGGTTTTAAAAGCTTTAAGTGTTTTAGGTGATGATTATGTTCATAACTTAAATAAAGCTTTTGATGAAAGATGGATTGATGTTTATCCTAATAAAGGTAAAAGAAATGGAGCTTATTCTGGGGGTTCATATTTAACCAAACCATTTTTGCTTTTAAATTTCTTAGGTGAATATCACGATATATCAACATTAGCTCATGAACTTGGTCATTCAATGCATACATATTATTCCAAAGAAAATAATCCTTATCAGTATAGTTCTTATCGTATTTTCGTGGCGGAAGTTGCTAGTCAGGTCAATGAACTATTACTAAATGATTATATGTTTAAGCATAGTCAAACTAAGAAGGAAAAAATAAATATTTTAAATCAAATTTTAGAATTATTTAAAGCTTCGATTTTCCGTCAAACAATGTTCGCGGAATTCGAAAAAATCATTTTTGATAAAAATGAACAAGGCGAAATTATTACCGCCGAAGTTTTAAATAAAGAATATTATAAACTAGTTCAAAAATATTATGGTGATAATGTTGTTATAGATGAAAGCATAAAATATGAATGGTCGAGAATTCCACATTTTTACTATAATTTCTACGTTTATAAATATTCCACTGGTTTAGCCGCTGCGGCTTATATTGT
This sequence comes from uncultured Bacilli bacterium, assembly GCA_947589375.1. Taxonomy (GTDB): domain Bacteria; phylum Bacillota_I; class Bacilli_A; order RF39; family UBA660; genus Coprosoma. The sequence goes on from CANQAO010000057.1 coordinate 5,691, forward strand.
TAAAAATATTTTAAGCGGTAAAGAAAAAGCTTTAGAAAATTATTTAGAATTTTTAAAAACCGGTGGCCGCATGTATCCGCTTGAAGAACTTAAAATCGCTGGCGTTGATTTAACTAAACCTGAAGTTATAGAAGGGGCTATGACGATGTTTCAAGATTATTTAAATGATTTAAAAGAATTACTTAAATAGGTGGTGAGATTTATGGATAAAAAAGATTATTATGAAGTACTGGGTGTAAGTAAAGATGCCACTCAAGATGAAATTAAAAGTGCCTTTAGGAAATTGGCTAAAAAATATCACCCTGATGTTTCGAAAGAACCTAATGCCGCGGAAAAATTTAAAGAAGCCCAAGAAGCTTACGCCGTTTTGTCCGATGAAGATAAAAGAAGACAATATGATCAGTTTGGTCATGCGGCTTTTGATAATAATGGCGCTGGCGGTTATGACTTTAGTGGTTTTGATTTTTCGGAAATTTTAAGAGAAGCCTTTGGTGGCACTTTTGGTGGTGGTTTCAGCAACTTTGATTTTAATGATTTTACTGGTTTTGGTGGTTCTAGAAATAGAAGTGCTAAAGGTCGGGACAAAATTGTGCGCATGGATTTAGAGTTTGAAGAAGCGGTGTTTGGAACCAAAAAAGAAATTACCCTTACTTTAAATGATACGTGTGATGAATGTCATGGTGAAGGTGGTTTTGATATTAAAACTTGTGATAAATGTCATGGTTCTGGAACGATAACCGCTCAACAACAAACTATTTTTGGCGCTTTTATGACGAAAACTACTTGTGATAAATGTGGTGGTAAAGGCGAAACTTACACTAAAGAATGTACCAAATGTCATGGTTCAGGCATGGTTAGAACGAAAAAAAATATCGAAGTTAAAGTTCCAGCTGGTGTTGATACCGGAGTTCAGCTTCGTATCAAAGAAAAAGGGGAAGCAGGTATCAATGGAGGACCTAATGGTGATATTTATTTAGAGTTTTATGTGAAAAAACATCCCCTTTATCAAAGGGAAGGCAATGATATTTATTTAAACCTCCCACTTACTATTGCGGAAGCGGCTTTAGGATGTAAGAAAAAAGTGCCTACTTTGTATGGGAATATTACTTTAACGATTCCAGCTGGTAGTGAAAATGGCGATAAACATCGTCTTCGTTCAAAAGGTATTGAAAGTGTTAACTCTTATGGGAAAGGTGATATGTATATTATCTTAAATGTTAAAACACCACAAAAATTATCACGAGAACAAAAGAAACTTTTAGAGCAGCTAGCGAAAACTGGCTTAGATAATGATAAAGAATTTAGAAAAATTGAAGAATATTTATAAGTCTTGAAAACCCAAGACTTTTTTTCTTAAAATAAGGCATATTTGTTGACTTTTTACACGATATTATGTATTATGGAATAAGAATAGAAGGAGTA
>CANQAO010000058.1 GCA_947589375.1 uncultured Bacilli bacterium
CCAGTTCTTGGGTTACGTCCTTTTCTTGCAGCTTTGTGTTGAGTTGCAAAAGTGCAGAAACCAGTTAAAGCTACTTTCCCTTCTGATTTTAATCCTTTAACGATACCTTTCATAGTAGCATCAAGTGCTCTTGTAGCATCTGCTTTTGTTAATCCTGTTTCTTCTGCAATGTAGTTTACTAACATTTGTTTTGTCATGTCTAAATACCTCCTATAATAATTTGTTAAGCTACCATGCTTACATTTTCAGAATACCATGTTTCGCGTGAAAAATCAATACTTTTCCGTTATTTTTTGTAGTTTTTTTATATTTTTAGGTTATTTTGTTACTTTTATATATTTTTTTCGAAAAATCTTGTATGACTTTCCTATTATATCAAAAAGAATAGCACTTAAGCTATTCTAGATAACTATGGCAAATAAATTGCTTGAACCTTTATTAACTAATTTAGATAAAGTTTGTTGTAGTTTAAATCTTACGGTTTCAGGCATTAATGAAAGTTTGGCTTGAATGCCCTCTTGAACAATGACATCTAAGCTACGACCAAAGATTTCACTTTTCCAAATATCTGAGGTGTCACTTTCCCTATCTTTCATTAAATAATTAATAAGTTCTTTACTTTGAAGTTCGGAACCGATAATTGGCTCAAAGGTACTTTCAACATCGACCCTTATCATGTGAATTGAAGGAGCCACGGCTTTTAATTTAATACCATATCTACTGCCTTGTTTGATAATTTCTGGGCTATCTAAGGTCATGTCATTTAAAGTTGGACTGGCAACACCATAACCAGTTGTTTTAACCATTTTAAGGGCATCTTTGATTTGGTCATATTCCTCTTTAGCTTCATTGTAATCTTGAAATAAAGTAAGTAGCTGTGAACGATTAGTAATATCCACCCCAATTATTTCTTTTAAAACTTCATTATAAAGTTCATTAGGAGCCTTTAAAGTAACATTTACTTCACCAGTTGAAGTATTAACATCTGAAAGATATGCCTTTTCAATATATTCACATTTTTCTAAACTTTCAGTTATCCCATCGATATCTCTTAATTTATCAATTTCACAGATACTATCTTTGATAGTTTCGATATAAGCTTTTTTAAGCCAGTTAGAAGGGGCCAGACAAGCCACCCAATCCGGCATTTCGACATTAATGCGAACTACTGGGAATTCATATAAGGCTTCTCTTAAAATATTATAAGCATCACGTTCACTCATATTTTCCACATTCATAGGAATGACTGGCACATTATAACTTTCTTTTAAATTTTCCACTAATGTTTCTGTCTCTGGGAGCATTGGATGAGCTGAATTCATAATGACAATAAAGGGTTTGCCAATTTCATTAAGTTCACCTACAATTCGCTCTTCAGCTTCAACATAATCACTTCGTGAAAATTCACCAATGGAACCATCAGTAGTCATTAATACTCCAATGCTGGAATGATCTTTAATAACTTTTTCAGTTCCAATTTCGGCAGCTTCGATAAATGGTATTTCTTCTTCGTACCATGGTGTTCTTACCATACGTGGACCATTTTCATCTTCATAACCTTTAGCCCCATTTATTACATAGCCAACACAATCAACTAGTCTAACATCAGCAGTAAAATCATCGATTTTAATTTTTGCCGCATTACCGGGAACAAATTTTGGTTCTGTTGTCATAATGGTTTTACCTTGGGCTGACTGTGGTATTTCATCTAAGGTTCGTTTACGTTCATATTCATCTTCAATATTAGGAACAACTAGGTTTTCTATAAATCTTTTTATAAATGTTGATTTACCTGTTCTAACAGCGCCTACTACTCCTAAATATATATCCCCACCTGTTCTTTCAGTAATGCTTTTTATGATATCAATTTTTTCCATATAATCCCTACTTTCCATAATTTACTAAAATATATGATGAAAATATTTTTTATAGAACAAAAAAACTATCAATAGGTGATAGTTAAATCATTTTATCGATATCATCAGGAACTTTATCATTGACTACAGCTTCGATAATTTTATCTTCTTTTTCTTTAGATACATCTTTACCAGTCATTTGACCTAATTCTTGAATAACCTCTCTTAAGGTTTGTTCATTTTTTAAATCAGCTTTTTGTAATTTAGCGGCCAAATCTAAAATTGTTTGCTTGCCAACATTAGTTTTTTTCTCTACTCTTTTAAAAAAGTTATCTGAAAAACGCAAATCCATCTCCTCCTACATTAGTATATGAACATAGAAAATTTACGTTAATAAAAAGCAACTTTCAAAGGCGCATCCTTTATTTATATCTATGATATTTTAGTGATAAGCTTAAAGTAGACAACTAGATGGTGACCAAATAAAATAAAGATGAAGCATTACTCTTCACCTTTATTTTTAAATTGAAGGACAATCGGTGTACCTTCAAAATCAAATGATTCTCTAATTTTATTTTCTAAATATCTTTGATAAGAAAAATGTAAAAGTCCTTTATTATTAACTTGAATGTTAAAAGTGGGTGGTTTAGTACTGACTTGCGAACTAAAATAAATTTTCATTCTTTTACCCTTGTAAGTTGGTGGGAGATTAAGTGAATAAGCATCCATAATAACATCGTTAAGCACACTTGTTTTAATCTCTCTATTAGCATTTTCATACACTTTAATTATCTCGGGCATTAAAGTATGAAGACGTTTTTTAGTTAAAGCTGACAAAAACACAATTGGCGCATAAGTCATAAATTGAAATTCATTTCTAATTTGTTCTTTGAATTTTTTCATTTGCTTATCTTTGTCTTCAATCACGTCCCATTTATTAACGGCAATAACTACCGCTTTACCAGCTTCTAAAGCATATCCAGCAATATGTTTATCATGTTCAATAATCCCCTCTTCGGCATTTAAAACAATCACACACACATCTGATCTATCGATGGCTTTAAGTGAACGAAGCAAACTATATTTTTCAACATTTTCATAAATTTTGCCTTTTTTACGCATACCAGCCGTATCGATAACCGTAAATTTTTGACCATGATAAGTAAGGGGCATGTCCACAGCATCTCTAGTCGTACCCGCTTCATCGCTAACAATAACTCGATCCTCATTTAAAAGAGCATTTACCAAACTACTTTTACCAACATTTGGTCTACCAATAATCGAAAATTTAATCGAATCATCATTATCTTCTTTTATCTCTTTGAAATCCTTAGTAATGTGATCTAACAAATCATAAATACCAAAATTCTGTGCACCACTAAAAGCGACGTAGCTTTCAAAACCTAATTCATAAAAATCATATTCATGTTCTTTAAATAATTTGGTATCGGCTTTACTAATAGCTACAATTACTTCTTTACCACTACGCATAAGAATATCCTTTATAACATAATCATTCGCTGTTAAGCCTTCTTTACCATCGACAACAAATATTACAATATCAGCTTCATCGATAGCTAGTTCAGCCTGCCCTTTAATTTCATCATTCATTTTATTTTCGGTGATATCAATACCACCAGTATCAATTAAATGAAAACTATAATCTTTATAATTTACTGTTCCATAAATGCGATCTCTAGTTACCCCTGGAGTATCTTCAATAATAGCGACTTTCGTACCAACCATCCGATTAAAAAGTGTACTTTTACCAACATTTGGTCTACCCACTAAAGCGACTGCTGGTTTACGCATAATATCACCTCACTAAATGAGCTTTTCTAATTATTTTGTCAGCTTTTTTACCATAAATAATCGTGGCATTTTCAAGCACCCTACCCATTTCAAAATCAGAAAGCTCTTTTTTTATTCTTAAATATAGTTTCTCTTTTATTTTATAAACATAAAACTTATTAAATACCTCTTCATCTAAATTGCGCACTTCATATAAAAAAGAACCGTGAATTATTTTAGTATTCATTTCAATTTGATTAGTAAAATAATCCAAGTATTCTAGTTCTTCTTTTTTGACTTCAATAATTACTCCGTAGCTCATATCGATATATATGTGCACGAGGTAATATCCACTAAAATTCATATCATATTTGCTGGCAAGTTTAGTAAGTAAAAATTTCATATACTTTTCAGTTTCTTCTTTGTCCTTAAAATCTAAAGCTTGGATATACATTCTATTTAAATACAAAATCACTTTATTACTATCTACCACTAACTTCATGATATCACCTAAAGTAGTGTATGATAGTAATAATCAAATGCGACAAGTTAAGCTACTGTGCTTTCAATTTTTTTCAAAATTTCTTCTTTACCAACTTTGTTTAAATTAGAAAACATAATAAACTCATCACCTTGGGCTAGTTCTAATTCTTCGATAAGGTTCTTTTGTTGTCTTGGTCTTAAAGTAGTGCCAACTTTATCGGCTTTAGTAGCCACAATCGTGACAGGTATTTTATAGTATTTTAAATAGTTATACATCAATAGATCATCATTAGTTGGACGATGACGAAAGTCAATCAATAAAAATACTTGTTTTAAATTTTGCCGATTAACGATATAATCTTCAATCATTAAACCAAAATTTTTTCTCTTGGTTTTACTAACTGAGGCATATCCATAACCAGGAGCATCCACTAAATAAAACTCATCATTGATGTTATAAAAATTAATAGTTTGCGTTTTGCCTGGGCGACCTGACGTACGAGCATAATTTTTACGATTAACTAGCGTGTTGATAAAACTGCTTTTACCAACATTCGAGCGGCCAATAAGTAAATATTCAGGTTTGTCATCAGTCGGATACTGACTACGACGAACTGCCGAAATAGTTAAATCTACAGATTGGATTTTCATTTTTTTAATCACCACATTTTCGATTAAATTATAACAAATAAAAGGATATGTGTCAAAATCAATTATCCGCGTTTTTTAGTAAACGTCATACCTTTTTTAATCTTACCAGTTATTGTTTCCATTGTTTTTTGTGAGCCAGCAGTTTTATGGCATCTAAGAGCTAGTTCTACACTACTTCTAGTATCTATTTGAGTAAAGAATTTTCTAATAGCTTTAGCAACTATTTTAGGATTGTTTAATTGCTTATCAGACAAAGTATTCAATAAAGTATATTTCAAGGCATTAGGAAGTTCATTAATCTTATTTATCAAATACTTATCTTGATAATCAGGAGCCTTATAAACTTTATTATGACGAACTACAAATTCATCATCCCAACTACCATAAGTTTCTTCAAAAAAGTCCTTTGAACCCTCGACGATATTATTAATTTTATTTTTATTTTCACAATGTAATCTAGTACGTATATCGCCTAAATAAGATAATTTGGCAATAGTTTTATAATAATCTTCTAAATCAAATCTCATTTCTGGATGCATAAGTAAGGCACTTTTAACCGCACCTTCATAGTTCTTTTTCATTAATTCTGGTAATACACCATTACTCTCATCGATAAGTAATGTGGTTTCTTTTTGAAAACGTCCAGCTAATGAAAAATGACTCCACCATTCTAAATCTTTATATAATAACCTTTTATCAACAACAATAAATTTATATTCCTCCCCTTCAAAAGTTGCGAAGAAACACCCTAAAGCTGATGGAAAAATGCAATTACTATCTTCCAACTTAACAAATTTAGGATCAATTAAATTTTTAACATTCGCTGTTTGATATAAATATGGATTTTTAAGTAAATTTTCGGCATGCCATTTTGATGGATTATCAACTGAGACAATTAAATCTTTTGTCTTTCTTTCTTTAGTATCATCTGTCTGCTTAAAATATCCTGAGCCATATGTAGTAACTGAATTCATTGGTGGAAGCTCTTGCAATAATTCCATTGTTTTTCCTTTTATAGTATTCATATAAATTCCCCCTAACTATATATTATTTTTTCTTTCGGCGTTTAAGTTTTTCTTTAACATATTTAATTGATTTAATAGGTCCAGTGGTAAATAAACCTTTTATGGTTTGGGCTAAACTATGAGAACGATTTTTCTTTACGAGAAATTCTCTAATACCATCACCTATATTATCATATGTTTTTAAATATTCTTGAAGGTTTTTAGGAAGTTTAGACGTGTCTTTTTCATCTATAACTACTTTTCCTTTTTCGATGTTTAAATACTTGCCATAGATTTCTTTAAAGAAATCTAAACGACCTTTAACAATGTTTAAAACTTTATCGGGATTTTCAGCAATACCCATACGTGTATCCCCAATATAAGAAAGGCCTGTTAAGATAGTATAAAAATATTCTTCATCATATTTTCCTTTGTCTAATAATAACTTAGAAGCTTCAAGGCCTGCTTCACGATTATGTTGGATAGCTTTATTTATTTCATCATCGGCTTTGGCGATTAAAATTGGTTTTTGCATTCTACCAGCCATATAAAATGTTTCCCAATTGTTTAAATCTTTAAGAAAATCTTGTTTTTCAATTGTCCCAATTTTATATTCATGTCCTTTAAACGGAATGTATGTCATATAAGCAATTCTACCGCCAGAACGTAGCCATTTATTTGGTGAAACCCGAAAAAATAATTTTCCTAAAAAAGAATAATCTTTCGGATTTAACTTAATGTTTTGCTTGTGCCAATGTTTAAGATTATCCACAACAACAATTAAATCAATTTGAGGATTTCTTTTTTCCTGCCCATATTGTGGATTTATCCCTGAACCATAACCAATTATAGCTTCTGTTTGTGGTCTTGTAGCCATAAAATTTAAAATTGCCTGTTTAGGTGTTTTCATAAAACCTCCATTTTTATGTTTCAAAATTAACATTTTCAAAACATAACACATATTATATCATAGAATTATCATTTTTCAGCATTTTTTTGTATATAGGTAAGATTTTTGTGATTTTTAACAAGAATATGCGATTATTTTTACCAAAAATGTGTCAATAACTTAGGAAAATGTCTTAAAAAAAATTAAACATTAACGGGAAAATATTCTCGTTTTTGTATGTGATTTT
>CANQAO010000059.1 GCA_947589375.1 uncultured Bacilli bacterium
AAACAAAAAATCGCCCTTTAGGGCGAAGAATGAAATTTATTTCATTCCTTTTTTAGGCTTATAATGTATTAAAATCATATAACTATGCATATAATAATAGTGGACACGCCCAATTTGACATCAATTTGGAGCTGTGTTACAATATAGCCTGTTTTCGTTTTAAGCAGGAAAGGGATGAATATGATAAAAACTAAGTCGGTTAAGGCCGTAATTATGGCCATAACTATATTAAGTTTAGTCGCAACCATGTATGGTAAGACTGTACTTGCTTTAAAAGAGAATAGATATATAAGTGAAAATAAATTTGCTTTAGTAGAAAATGTAGAAACCATAGAGCCAGTTAAGACGGCTAAAAAAGAAGCACCAAAAACTACGGAAAAAGCTTTAAATATTGAGATAAAACCAGTAGTAGCTGAGGCCAAATCTGAAGAAGACTTACAGAAAGAAGCTTTAGAAGCTAAAATGAACGAAGTAGTCTTTGAAGATATGACCTTACGTGAACTTGCAGATAAACTTGATCGTTCCCTAAATGATACGCTTCAAGGACAGGGATACACCTTTGCTTCATTAGCTACTGACCTTGGCATCAACCCTTATTTAGCCGTGGCCATTGTCTTACATGAAACAGGATGTAAATGGCAATGTAGCTCATTACTAAAAAAATGTAATAATGTGGGGGGTATGAAAGGTGAAGGCTGCGAAGGTAGTTCATATGCTGGTTTTGCGACCTTAGAAGAAGGAATTTCAAGGTATATGCATAATTTATATAATAATTATGTTTCTAAAGGTTTAACAACCGCTGAAGCGATTGGACCAAAGTACGCGGCCAGTCCAACATGGACCGCACAGGTAAATACTTATATAAATGAAATAAAAGCTGCATAAGCTTTTTTTCGTTCTAAAAAGTCTTTATTTTCAAGGCCTCCTATCTAAAGTTTACACAAATTTGACAACTATATATTAATGTGATAAAATTAGTTTTGTAGCATGATATAGGGAGCGATGAAAGATGAAAATAACTCATATGGTATATGCTGTGGTATGTTTTGGAATAGCCTTATCACTAGTATTTCCTTTTGTGTTTGCAAACAAAAATACTACCCACACTTATAAAACTGAAAGCCCAAAGGAATTAAAAAAATCTAGTGAAATCGCAAAAAAACCAGAAACGACAAATAAAGCTCAAAATACAGAACTCGCTATCGCGACAACTAACGAAAAGGTAAGTGAGCCTAAAGTTACAGAAGCGATTAAGACGCCAGAGCCTGTAATAGCTGAGGCGGCTTATGGTGATTTTACCATGGAAGAGTTAATAAATAAATTAAATCGTTCACTTAAATCTAATTTAACAGGAACCGGCAATATTTTTGCGAAATATGCCATGGAAAATAATGTTGATCCTTATTTAGCTGTAGCTATAGTTTTGCATGAAACAGGCTGCAACTGGCAATGTAGTGCGCAAGTGACGCAATGTAATAACGTTGGAGGCATGAAAGGTGCTGGCAACTGCCAAGGAACTTCATATGCTAGTTTTCCAAGTTTAGAAGAAGGGATTAAAGCTTTTATTGTTAATCTTAAAACTAATTATTATGACTATGGATTAAATACACCAGAACTTATGAACCATAAATATGCCGCTAGTACGGCTTGGGCTGGTAAAATTAATAGTTATATGCAAACCATTAAAAATAGTTAAGTCTGAAGGAATTCAGACTTTTATTAAATATAATATGTTATAATTAAGATAATAGGAGATGATTTTATGGAAAAAGGCTGTCCCCGCTGTGGTCGTATGCTTGAGGAAAATGCCCCAAAATGCCCCTATTGTGGCTATGATTTTAAAGAATTAAATACCCTTTTTAAACGTTATGATGATTTAAGGAGTATTCAAATACCTAAGTATGCGGGTTTTATTAAAAGGATGGCGGCTAATACTATTGATTATTTATTTTTGTTTATTATTTTTACGATAATTGAAGGTATATATTTATATTTTATGATGCCACAAATTTTCACTCATTTTTCTTTTGATAATTTATTAATCGCAGATGTATTTAAAATGATAATTCCTTATTTAATTATGATTTTTGTTTATTTTTTCTATTGTGTATTTATGCAATCATCAAAATTTATGGCGACTTTAGGTGAAAGATTTATTGGCATTGAAGTTATCGATGATTTAGGTTCACCACTTACCTTTGGTTTAGCGTTTAAAAGAAATTTGGCTCGACTTTTAAATGTTATTACCTTTGGCTTTGGTTTTTTGATGATTATCATTACCAAACAAAAGCAAGCTCTCAGTGATAAAGCGACTAATACTTTTGTGATAAATAGACTTACTAGTGAAAATTATAATGGCATTCCTTATGCCCATCTATTTAGACGGCTAGCAGCTTTTATAATTGATGTTGTTATTTTAATTGGTATTTATATTTTATATGGATATGCGATAAAATATATTAACTCTTTCAACCTTAGCTATGCTTCGACTTTAAAAGGTATACTCTTTATATGTTTATTGTTCTTTTTAATAATGTACTTTCCTTATTATGATACTAAACGCGGCACATATGGTAAAAAATTAATGAAAATCGGAGTCACGGACTATAACGAAAATAAAATTTCTTTATTTAGATCATTTTTAAGATTGATTGGTTTTATCATCGAAATAGTTTTATTACCATTTGGTACGTTACTGGCTTTTGTAACCCCGCGCAAACAGACTTTTAAGGATTTATTAACTAAAACCATAGTGGTCAGATGCGATTAATTTCGCATCTTTTTGTGCGTCTGTATAATAATTGTGATATAATAAAAGAGTAAATAATAGAAAGTAAGAGAAAAAAGTGCGTTTTTAATGTGATAAAGCCAACGGGAATAGTTTTCCAGTTGGTTTTTGTATGTTAGAACTACCCTGTTTTCCTTGAATAGTATGCGCTTATGTGATAAAATGATATATATAGAAGCATAAAAGGAGAAATTATTATGTGTGGATTCGTTGGTTATGTAAATAAAGAAAAAGATAAAAAAGAAAATATTAAAAAAATGGCGGATTTAATCGCTCATCGTGGTCCTGATTCCGAAGGCTATTATACCGATGACGATATTGCCTTAGGTTTTCGCCGTTTATCAATTATCGATTTAGCTGGCGGTTCCCAACCGATCTATAACGAAGATCAAACGAAGGTTATTGTCTTTAATGGCGAAATATATAATTTCCAAAGTTTAAGAGACGATTTAGAAGCTAAGGGTCATATTTTTAAAACGAATACTGATACGGAAGTTTTAGTGCATGGCTATGAAGAATATGGTGAAAATCTTTTAGATAAATTGCGTGGCATGTTTGCTTTTGTCATTTATGATACCAAAACTAAAGAAGTGTTTGCCGCTCGTGATTTTTATGGCATTAAACCATTTTACTATGCCAAGATGAATGATACCTTCTATTTTGGTTCGGAGATTAAAAGCTTTTTAATCCATCCTGATTTTAAACGTGAGCTTAATGAAAAAATGTTAGAATATTATTTAACATTTCAGTATAGTGTCGGCAGTGAAACCTTCTTTAAACATGTTCATAAATTAATGCCCGGACATTTTCTAAAATATAAAGATGGCGAGCTTACTATAAAAAGATATTATAAATTAGAATTTGAATATGATGATACTAAATCTTATGAGGATTGGAAAGAAGGCGTTAAAGCCCATCTTGAAGATTCGGTTAAAGCTCATAAGATTAGTGATGTCGAAGTTGGTTCTTTCTTATCTAGTGGTGTTGATTCTTCATATATTGCCGCTAGTAGTGATGTCGATAAAACATTTACTGTTGGTTTTGACGATAAAAAATATAGTGAAATTAGTTATGCCGAAGATTTATCAAAGAAAATTAATACGGATAATCTAAGTAAACTGATAACTAAAGAAGAGTATTTTAAAAATTTATCAAATATCATGTATTATATGGATGAGCCTTTAGCTGATCCATCAGCAGTGGCTTTATATTTTGTAGCTAAATTAGCTAGTCAAAATGTTAAAGTATCATTATCTGGCGAAGGGGCCGATGAAATTTTTGGTGGTTATAATATTTATCAAGAATCTTTTGTATGGCCATGGTATTATAAAATACCTTATCCTATTAGAAAAGTCGTGGGTTTAATTGCTGATTTATTTCCAAGCCATCGCGGACTTAACTTCCTTGTAAGACGCGGAAAAAAATTAGAAGATAGATTTGTCGGCAACGCTTTTATCTTTGATAATAAAGAGGTTAGTAAATTATTAAAAAATAAAAGGCAAACTAAAGGTTTTCAAGATTTAACTAAGGAATATTATGATGAGGCTAAAGATTTAGATAACCCTACCAAAATGCAGTATATTGATTTTAATTTTTGGTTAATTGGCGATATTTTACTTAAAGCTGATAAGATGAGTATGGCTAATTCTTTAGAAGTCAGAGTGCCATTTTTGGATCGTCCACTTATCGATTATGCCAGACACATCCCTACTAAATATAAGGTTGATGGTAATAGAACGAAAAAAGTCTTTAGAGATGTCGCCCATGAAAAATTAGAGTCTAAAGTTTCAGATAAAAAGAAATTAGGCTTTCCCGTACCAATTAGAGTTTGGATGAAAGATGATGATGTTTATTCAGAAATTAAAACGAGATTCCGTAAGGATACTAAATTCTTTAATACCGATAGGATTATTAAATTATTAGATGATCATCGCAAAGGGAAAGCGGATAATAGCCGTAAGGTCTGGACTATTTATATTTTTCTTTTATGGTATGATATCTATTTTGGGGGTGCTGAATGATATATTTTTTCATTTCGCTAACCACATATTTTTGTTATTTAATTATCAAATATCAAAAACATTTATGTTTGCTTAATAAGGATAAATTTAATTTATCTAAGTATAATCAAGATGTGATGAAAAATGCTGCGCATAATTTTTTAACTCCAGAGATTTTAGGAATTATTATTGTGATTATTGCAGTTAATACTGATGCTAAAATGGCGGGCATTAGTATGGTTGTGTTCTACACATTATTATTCTTATATGAATTTAAAGGCTATAAAAAGGAAATTAAGCTTACAAAAGATATGATTAGAACTATAATCTTTATCGCTATTATATATTTAATTTTATTTATTGGTTTTATTATTGATTATGTAAGTATGCAAAAGGCCTTTTTGCTTTATGATCATCGCTCATTTTATTATACTTTAGTTATTATTGCTGGCTATTTAAGTCCCTTTATTACTTTACTGGCGGGCTTATTAAATAATCTTTGGCTTAAAATTTTTAAAAAAAGCCCAAAGAAAAAAGCTAAAACAAAAAAATAAAATTTCATATACTTTAGTAAGGAGGAAAAAAGAATGTTAAAAGTAGATTCTCGAAAGATTGAAGCGGGCGACACTTTTATTGCCATTAGATCAGCCGTTAGAGATGGGCATGATTATATTGAACAGGCAATTGATCGTGGGGCGGCTTGTATTATTGCTGAAGAGGGGGATTATAGTGTAAAAACGATTATTGTTCCCGACACTAGAAAGTATTTAGCTAATTATTTAAAAGAGCTTTATGCTGATAAGCTTAGTAAGCTGACTTTAGTAGGGGTTACCGGAACCAATGGTAAAACTACTAGTTGTTATTTAATGTATCAGCTTTTAAATCGTTTAGGAATTAAAGCGGCTTATATTGGAACCATTGGTTTTTACTTACCAGAAAAAAATCGTCCTCTAGCGAATACAACTCCTGATTTATATGATTTATATGAGATGTTAGTGGAAGCTGCCGATGATGAGTGTACAGTTGTAGCGATGGAAACTTCTAGTCATGCTTTAGATAATAGAAGACTTGAAGGTATTAAATTTGATATGGCTTGTTATACTAATTTAACGCAGGATCACTTGGATTATCATAAAACGATGGAACAATATAAAGAAGCTAAACTAAATCTTTTCAAAAACATTAAAAGAGGTGGTTATGCGGTTATCAACATGGATGATAAATATGGCCGTGATTTCGTATTAGAACCTAATAAAAATATTTTATTAGGTATGGGTTTATACGATTATCAAATTAGTGATGTCGTTTTAGGCGATACCCAAAGTTCATTTAAAGTTACTCATGATGGTTTAAGCCGAGTAGTGACTTTACCAATTCCAGGCACTTATAATATTTATAACTACATGAATGCTTATATTTTATGTGATAAATTAAAATTAAATATGGATACCGTTATTGCGGAAACTTTGAATTTGACTGCTCCTAATGGTCGTTATCAAATTATTAATAATGGTAAGTTTTCCGTTATTATCGATTATGCGCACACACCAGATGCGGTGGAGAATGTCATTAAGAGTGTTAAAGAATATGCCAAAGGTAAGATTTTCACTTTAGTTGGTTGTGGTGGCGATCGTGATAAAACTAAAAGACCAATTATGGGTAAAATTGCTACAGATAATAGTGATTATGTCGTCTTTACTAGTGATAATCCAAGAACCGAAGATCCTGATGCGATTTTAAATGATATTATTACTGGTTTAAAGAAAGATAATTATGAAGTTATTCCTGATCGTAAAGATGCCATTAAAAAAGCAATTAGCTTATTAGGTGAAAACGACATTTTATTAGTTTTAGGTAAAGGTCATGAAGACTATCAAATTATTGGAACAGAAAAGATTCATTTAAGCGATTTTGAAGAAGTATCTAAATATGTGAAATAAGAAGCCAAAGGGCTTCTTATTTGTGCTTAAAGCTATATACTTTTTACTTTGAAACATGTTATAATATAAATAATAGTTATAGGAGGAAACATTTAT
>CANQAO010000060.1 GCA_947589375.1 uncultured Bacilli bacterium
CCCGCCCATTTTTCTACTGATTATGCCATTGATAAGGAAACTTATCTCCGCTGGTTTAAAGAAATCAAAGCTATGGGGGCAAACACTATTCGTGTTTATACCATTTTAAACGATGACTTTTATCAAGCTTTTTATGAATATAACAAAGATAATAAAGATCCTCTTTATTTAATTCATGGTTTATGGGTTAATGATTATATTCAATATTCTCGAAAAGAAGCTTATGATAAGGAATTTTTAGGGCAGTTTTTACATGATAGTAAAAAACTAGTCGATATTATTCACGGCAAAAGCCAAATTGCGCTTGGTAATTATGCGGGTACCGGGGGCACAGGCTTTTTCTTCAAAGATATTTCTCCATGGGTAATTGGCTATATTTTAGGTGTTGAATGGGAAGATTATACTGTTGCATTTACCGATAATATCGATGTTGAAAAAAGTTCTTATAAAGGTAAATATATGTATACTTCAGATGATTCAACAGCCTTTGAAGCCATGCTTGCTCAAGTAGGAGATAAAATTATTGAATATGAAAGTACAAGATATAAAGAGCAAAGATTAGTGGCTTTCTCAAATTGGCCAACAACTGATCCTTTTTATCATTCACAAGATTATGGACAATCAGCAGTTTATAAAGTGGCGGCTATTGATGTTGAACATATTTTATCGACTAAAAAAGTGATTTCCGGACAGTTTGCTTCTTATCATGTTTATCCATATTATCCAGATTTCTTAAATCATCAAAGTGAATATAAAGATTATAAAGATGAAAATGGTAAGCGAAACACATACCGAGCTTATTTAGAAATGTTGAATAAACATCATTCTATTCCCGTAGTTATTAGTGAATTTGGAATTCCATCTTCACGTGGCATGGCCCATATGGATGAAAATACCGGCAGAAATCAAGGAAGAATGACTGAAGAAGAACAAGGTAAAGCCTTAATAGAAGCTTATAAAGATATACGAAAAGCCGGAATTGATAATGCAGTTATTTTCTCTTGGCAAGATGAATGGTTTAAAAGAACATGGAATACGATGCATGCAGTTAATCTAACGAAAACTCCTTATTGGAGTGATTATCAAACAAATGAGCAGTCCTTTGGCCTATTAACATTTGATCCAGGTGAGAAAAAAAGCATTTGTTATGTCGATGGCGATGTTAAAGAGTGGGATAAAGATGATATTGTCTTTAAGGATAAAGGTTTAACTATTTATAATAAATATGATGAAAAATTTGTTTATTTTAGAATTCATAAACAAGATTACAACAATGAAAAACTTTATATGCCAATTGATATTACACCAAAAAGTGGTGCGAAAAAAAGTGTAGATCACAAAATTTCCTTTGATCGAAATGCCGATTTCTTGCTTATTTTAGATGGTAAAGATAATAGTACGTTACTTGTTCAAGAAAGATATGATACATTGCATGCTAATTTTGGTTATAGACTAACGCAAACTAATAATTTTATAAATCCACCAAAGAAAAATAGCCCAAAATTTAAAAAGATAGAATTACTATTAAAAGAAATATTAATTAAAGATATTGTTGATAAAAATGATAAAACAGAACGTATTATAACTCCAGCAGTTACCTACGATACTGGCAAGTTATTACATGGAAATGCCAATCCTGATAGTAAAGATTATAATTCTCTTGCTGACTTTATGATAAAGGGTGATAACATTGAAATTAGACTCCCATGGCAGTTATTAAATTTTTCTGATCCATCTAATATGAAAATCCATGATGATTATTATAAAAATTATGGAATTGAAGAACTTGGAATTAATAAAATGTATGTAGGAATTGGAACTGGAAAAGAAAAGATAAAAATGTCTAAAATTCCGCTAAAAGGTTGGGGTAGAAAAGTCACTTATCATGAAAGATTAAAACAATCTTATTACATGATGAAAGATTTGTGGAAGGATAGTGAAGCCTAATGTTTGATGCAACATTTATTATCTATCTTTATATCGCAATTATTATTTCGACTATTGCTTTTAGCTTTGGTTATAAAGCTTATGAAAACCATTTAAATAAAATTGGTAAAAAAAGAAAAGAAATATATAAAGATTTAATTACTGACCAAATCCAGATAATTGAAACTGGCAGCCGTAAAAAAGATCAGGACCATTTAAAGTATTTTAGTAAAAAGTTAAAAAACATCAATAATCTACTTATTTTTCAAGATATTTTAAATGAATTAAAAGAGGAAAATCCAAGAGGTATTAAAAAATATTTAGTTAGATATTCAGAATTTTTTCAAACTTTAATGATGCACTATGATAAAAAAGAAACAATTTATAAAGCTTTTTATGCTTCTTTTCTAACTAAAAATTATCCTTTTGATAGATGTCGCAATAAATACATCGATGAAAAAATGATTTTATATTCGAATGATCCTTCAATTTATTGCCGTGAAAATGCGATGTTATATTTATATCAGCGTGCTTCTGGTCCTTTGATTATTCGGGCATTAAAATTAATGAGCCAGCGAAATTTATATTATAATCATAAGCTTTTGGCCAATGATTTATTAAAGTTTAAAGGTAATAAAGAAAGGTTTGAAAGACTTTTACTTAAAAACTTTCCAGAATTTTCTTCAGATGTTCAAATTGGAGTCATTAATTATTTAAGATTTTCGAGTCATGATTTAAATAAACAATTTATGAAAATGTTAATAAGTGAAAAATATGATAAAGAAGTTAATTTAGCTATTATTCGTTATTTTGGTCGTAATATTTATGTGCCTATTTTACCAGAACTCTTAAAATATCTTGATAGTGATGATCCTGAAAAATTGGAATATAAAATTATCGTGGCTCAAATATTAAGTGGATACGATGTTAAAGAAGTTCGTAAAAAATTAATCTTTTGTTTAAGAGATGTCAACTGGCATGTTCGTAAAAATGCGGCTACTTCATTATCAAAGATGCATTTAACTAAACATAATCTTGAACAAATTAAACAAATTGATGATCGTTATGCAAATGAAATAGTTAAATATGTTTTTAAAACAACGGCCGAAGAAAGGAAAGATAAATATGTACGCGTTAATTGAATTTGGTAAAGCTGCACTTGTCGTTGTCAATATCTTTTTCGTTATTTACTTAATTGGCTATTCTACTTATCTTTTCTTGTGTTCAATTATTGGAAACTTCATGCTTCATAAACATCATAATTATCGCAAGTTAAGTAATTTGTTAAAAGATGATTATTATGTTCCCGTATCTATTTTAATCCCAGCTTATAATGAAGAATTAACTGTGGTAGAAACGGTAAAATCATTATTAGAATTAGAATATAAATTATATGAAATTATCGTCATTGATGATGGCAGTACGGATAAAACTGCTGAAAAATTAATCAAGTATTTTAACCTTAAAAAAGTATCAAAACCAATTAGAAATCAAATAAAAACTAGTAAAGTTTTAGGTGTGTATGAGACTAATAAATTTAAAGCTAAAATCACTTTAATTAAAAAGGGAAATGGGGGCAAAGCTGATGCCTTAAATGTCGGCATAAATGCAGCCACTTTTCCTTATTTTACTTCTATTGATGCCGATTCTATGTTGCAAGCTGATTCGCTTGAAAATATTGTAAGACCAATTTTAGAAGATGAACGGGTAGTTGCCTGTGGTGGAGTTGTGCGAATTAACAATGGTCTAGATGTTGAAAATGGATATGTTAATGAATATCATTTACCTAAAGGAATATTAACTAGTATGCAAGTGCTAGAATATGATCGTTCTTTTTTAGCTTCGAGAATTTTGTTTGACCAGTTTAATGGTAATTTAATTATATCTGGAGCCTTTGGTTTATTTAAAAAAGATATTGTTCTCGCTGCTGGTGGTTACGATCCTGGAACTGTCGGTGAAGACTTTGAATTAGTAATGAAAATACATGTCTTTTGTAAAATGCATCAGATTGATTATTTAATTAAATATGTCCCAGAAGCGGTTTGCTGGTCACAAGTTCCAGAGACCATAACGGGTTTAATGAAACAACGTAGGCGATGGAATAAAGGACTATTGCAAGGAATGCTTAAATATAAAGAAGTGTTTTTCAATTATCGTTTTGGCGTACTAAGTTTTGTGTCCTTTTTATATTTTTTAATCTATGAATTATTATCACCATTTATTGAACTTTTTGGAATTTTTACTATGATTGTATCTTATTTCTTAGATTTATTAAATGTACCATTCATGATGATGTTTATGCTGATTTATATTTTGTTTGGGGGAATTCTCTCATTATGTACTTTCTTTGCCAGACTGCACATTGAAAATATAAAATTATCGTTTAGAGATATCATCAAAGCGATGTTACTATGTACTTTAGAAATTACGGTGTTAAGATTTATTATTTTACTAGCTAGATTTTCAGCATTTATTGGTTATAAAAAAAGAAAGCATGAGTGGGATCGTGTGGAACGAATACGTATTGAATATAAATCATCAAAATTAAAATAATAAGGAGGCGGGCTGAATGCTAGGATACTATAAAATTGACGAAAATGAATTAGCTAAATTAAATCTTCAATATAAAAATATTGAAGATAACATTTATGATTTATGCTGTCCTTTAGTCATTGGCAAACCATTGCCACCAGACTTAAAATGTCTTTATGAGACGCTAGAGATTCCAATTATTTCATATAAGCAAATAAATGATTTTGATTTTCAAAAATATGAACATTTAACTAAGTATTTAGATTATTTTTCGGAATATCTTAAATTAAATATTCCGATTGAACTTTTAGAGGAAAAAAGTCTAGGTCATTTATTAAGGGTTGGAAGATATGCGAAAGAATTAGCTGAAAAAATATCTTTAGATAAAAAAGAGGTCAAAGATATTTATATTGCCGCCTTATTTCACGATGTCGGTAAATATTTAATCCCAAGTCAAATAGTAGGCAAAGAGGGGAAACTTACAGATCGGGAATTTGAATTAATGAAGAAACATAGTGAATATGCTTCAAGAATATTAAAAAACTTTTTTTCGGATAATATTCTGACCATGATTCGCGAGCATCATGAAAGATGCAATAAAAATGGTTATCCAGATCACATTGTTCCAAGTCTAGGAGCGAAAATTATTGGGATTGCTGATAGTTATGATGCTATGATTTCTAACCGTGTATATCATCAAAAGAAAACTAAGGATGAAGCCTTAGCTGAACTATTAAGATGTAGCATGAGTGATTATAATGGTGGCAAAGGTATTTTATATGATAAATATTTAGTGGAAAAATTTATCGAATTACAAAATAAACAATTAGCTGATAGTATAAAATAACAACATATTTTAAGTTTAGACTATTAACAAAGTTAAAAGATTTTGAAAAAAGCCTTTTTTCTTGATGTCTCCTAATTGGGGTTCACATCAAAAAAGGCTTTTAAATTTTACTTTTTTCTATATTATTTGTTTTCTCTAATAATAAATCAAAATCCGATTTATATAGTTGATCTTGTTTAACACGATATTTTTCAAATTCAGTAAGGGCTTTATCACAAGCAATTTCATGTGATATTGGACCGGCATCTTTTAAAATATCTCGATCATCGGCTAGTAAAAATTTATCTATTCTTACTTTCCAATCTTCCATTGTCATAGGAATATGTTTACGTGCTCTGTTTTCAGCTATTTCTAAAAAAGCACTAACAATCCCTTCTAAATCTTGAATTTCTTTTTTAGATAAGTAATTTTTGGCTATGATAACATCTGATTTCATTATCTTACCATTAGGGGAATTTTTCCAAGTTGTTAAACCCATGTGTTCTTTTTTAGCATTTGCTCTATCATAGATTATTTCCGCAGCTGTTTGTTTTGAAACAGCATAATGCATTTTATTTTGGACTTTTTTAAAAAAATCAAGAGAAACAGGTGATTTAGGATCATAGTCAATGCTTGTAGCATATATATCAGTTATTTTTTGATAAAACCTTCTTTCAGATAATCTTATTTCCCTTATTTCTTCCAGTAATTTTTCAAAATAATCTTGGTTTATGAAAGAACCATTTTCCATTCTTTCTTTATCTAAAACATACCCTTGAATTGTAAAAGTTTTTAAAACACTAGTAGCCCATCTTCTAAATTGTGTGGCTCTTAATGAATTAACCCTATAACCAACAGAAATAATCGCATCTAAATTATAAAATTCAGTTTGATATTTTTTGCCATCTTCGGCAGTATGTTCCATTTTGGAACATACTGAATTTTTCTCTAATTCATTTTCTTTAAAAATATTATTTAAGTGTTTTGTTATTGCTGGCCTTTGAACGTTAAATAATTCAGCCATTGCTTTTTGAGTCATCCAAAGTGTTTCGTTTTCATATCTTACTTGAATGCCTTTATCTTGTTCTTGAACTTTAAAAGTTATAAATTCTTCAGTGCTACTTCTTATCATTAAATCGTTATGCATGTAAAACCTCCCCTTTAAAGCAAAAATTCAAACATTGTTTCGCTAATTTAATTGTACCAAATCACTTATGCGAAGTCTAGTGAATTTAGATATAAATTGTATAAAGTTATAAGCAGTAATCCATTTTTCTAAAGTTTTAAGAGGGACATTATATTGTTTAGCGGATAAACTAGTAGATTTACCATGAAGACAAATATCTTCACATAATTTCTTTTTAAGTTCAATATTATAGTGCATTTGCATAAAAAACACATCCTTTCATTGTATATATTTTAACATAATTGTCTTTATAAAATATATCATTGTCTACTTTAAGCATACCACTACAATACCACTACATATATTATTAAAAAAATGAAAAAAGCACTTGACAAGCTTGGGGGGGGG